>NZ_JBHVKN010000092.1:0-18775 GCF_042798075.1 Nocardioides sp. NPDC057772 | reverse complement strand
GACAACGCCGCCCTCCTCTGCAGCCATCACCACCACCGCGCCCACGACCCCACCTTCACCCACGAACGACTACCCAACGGCGACATCCGCTTCACTCGGCGCACATAGACCACTGATCACCGCGGCGTGCCTTGGATTCTGCAGTTGCGCTATAATTTGCGCATGCATGCAAATACGCAACCTCCGGTGTGGGGTGACGACGTGGTCACTCTCGCCGTCGAGGTACTGCGGATGCTGGCCGATCCCACGCGCCTGCAGATGGCGGGGCTGCTGCTCGATGAGGAGCGTTCCGTCTCGGAGCTCGCCGGGCTGCTGGAGAAGCCGGTGCCGGGCGTCTCCCAGCATCTGGCGAAGATGCGGATGGCGCGGTTGGTGACCACGCGCAAGGAGGGCACCTCGGTGCTCTACCGGGTCGAGAACGGGCATGTGCGCCAGTTGGTCCTCGACACGATCGGCCACGTGGAGCATCTCCTGGACCAGGTCCCGGCGCACCACCGATCCGGGGAGGAATCGGCATGACCCACACGCTGCACGACCACCGACGCGACCACGCCCGCAGTCATGAGCACGGCCACGGGCATGACCATGACCATGGGCACGGTCATGGGCACGGTCATGGGTATGGACACGCGCACGACGGCCGGTGGGCACGGGTTCGGCACGGGGTCTCGGACGTCTTCGGGGCCCACTCCCACGACGCCGCGGACCAGGTCGACGAGGCCCTCGAAGCCGACGTACGCGGCCGGCGGGCGCTGTGGATCAGCCTCGGCGTCCTGGCGGTGACGGCCGGGATCCAGGCGGTCGTGGTGAGCCTGACCGGCTCGGTGGCCCTGCTGGGGGACACGCTCCACAACGTCGCGGACGCGCTGACGGCGGTGCCGCTGCTGGTGGCGTTCTGGCTCGCCCGGCGGCCGGCCAACGACCGCTTCACCTACGGCTACGGCCGGGCCGAGGACCTCGCCGGCCTGTTCGTCGTCGCCATGATCGCGCTGTCCAGCATCCTGGCCGGCTGGGAGGCCGTCGACCGGCTCTTCCATCCCCGCGAGGTCGAGTACGTCTGGGCCGTCGCTGCGGCCGGAGTGGTCGGCTTCCTCGGCAACGAGATCGTCGCGCGCTACCGGATCCGGGTCGGCCGCCAGATCGGCTCGGCCGCCCTGGTCGCCGACGGACTCCACGCGCGTACGGACGGCTTCACCTCGCTGGCCGTGGTCGCCGGGGCGGCCGGGGTGGCGCTCGGGGTGCCGTGGGCCGACCCGCTGATCGGGCTGCTGATCGCGGTCGCGATCCTGGGCGTGCTGCGCTCGGCGCTCAAGCAGGTCGGCGCCCGGCTGATGGACGCCGTCACCCCCGAGGATGTTCGCCGGGCCCGGGAAGCGGTCGGCAGCGTGGACGGCGTGCTCGAGGTGCGCAGCCTGAGACTGCGGTGGATCGGGCACACCCTCCACGCCGACGGCGACATCACCGTGCCCGCCGACCTCGCGGTCTCCGCCGCGCACGACATCGCCCACCATGCCGAGGAGCACCTCCTCGAGGCGCTGCCGCGCCTGACCAGCGTCGTGCTCCACGTCAGCCCCGAGGGCACGCACTGACGGCAGCCCCTAGGCTCTGCTCCGATGAACATCTTCGAGTTCGACGGCAAGAGTCCGCAGATCCATCCCGACGCCTGGGTCGCGCCCACGGCGACGCTGATCGGTGACGTACGCCTGGGGCCGAACGCCAGCGTCTGGTACGGCGCGGTGCTGCGCGCCGACATCGGGCCGATCATCATCGGCGAGGGCTCCAACGTGCAGGACAACTCGGTGCTGCACGTCCGCCCCGGCTCCTCCCTCGAGATGGGAGCGCACAGCACGATCGCCCACGGCTGCGTGGTGCACGGCGACCGCATCGGCACCGGCTCGCTGATCGGCAACGGGGCGGTGGTCTCCGACGCCGTGGTCATCGGTGACGGCTGCCTGATCGCCGCCGGTGCGATGGTGGTCGAGGGGACCCAGGTGCCGGACCACAGCCTGGTGATGGGCGTGCCGGCCAAGATCCGCGGCACGATCGAGCCGGGCACCAACCCGGCCGCGATCCTGGAGCTCAACGCTCCCGGCTACGTGGAGTTCATGAAGCTCCACCGCGCGACGGTACGCTCGCTCAAACCCTGACCCTGAGGTTGAGGGTTACTCCGCCCCGCAGGCCACGCAGTGCAGCGAGCCGACCCTGCGGTCGGCCTCGCAGGTCGCGCACGGGGCGATCGTCTCGCGGCCGCAGCCCTCGCAGTGCTTGCCGCGGGCCGGGTAGCCGCAGTAGGGGCAGTCGCCCTTGCGTACGCGCATCGCGGGGATCCGCCTGGCCAGCAGCCGCTGGACGGCGACGAACACGCCGACCGTGGCCGCGGCTCCGAACAGCGACAGGATGAGCGGGCCGAAGTCGGCGTACTCGAAGGTGTAGTGGAAGGCGAAGACCAGCGCCATGATCACCCCGGTCGCGGCGAGCGCGAAGCCGAGCGGGAGGAAGCGGGAGCCGCTGCGGCGCAGTCGGTAGAGGACCGCGAAGCCTATCAGGCAGAGCAGGATGATGAAGCCGAGGCGTACGCCGATCTGGATCGCCTCGTGGCCGGGGATCTTGCACGGCATCACGCCGTCGTTGCACTGGTCCCAGTCGCGGTAGAGCGGCCACCAGCCGCCCACCTTGACGTAGAACCAGACGGTGCCGACGAGCAGGAAGGCGGTCAGCGCGACCGCCAGGAACCGCTCGCTGCGGGTCGACTCGACCTCGTCTGCGGCGATAGGGGTCCTCATGGTGTGCTCCTGTGGGCTCGGGTGCGGGCGTGGAAGCCGACCTCGAGGCGGCAGTCGAGAGCGGCCGCCACCCGGAGGAGGGTGTCGATCTTGGGCGGGCGGGAGCCCGACTCCAGCCGTGCGATCGCTGACTGGGTCGTCCCGCAGAGCTCGGCGAGCTCGCGCTGGGACAGCCCTCGCGCGACCCGGTGCTCGGTCACCTGGGCGGCGATCCCGGCGTAGAACGCGGTGTCCTCGTCGCTGGTGCTCATGACATCGACGGTATCGCAGTCCTGCTATGGCTGTCGATAGCAAGACTGCGATCGGCGGGGTGAGACGATTCGGGGGCGAGGTCGCCGACGGCCTAGGCTTGACGCTCGTGAAGACGTTCGACGAGCTCTGGGCCGAGCTGAGCGAGAAGGCCCGGACCCGACCTGAAGGATCCGGCACCGTGGCACAGCTCGACGCCGGGGTCCATGCGATCGGGAAGAAGCTGGTCGAGGAGGCCGCCGAGTCCTGGATGGCGGCCGAGTACGAGGGCAAGGAAGCGACCGCGGAGGAGATCTCCCAGCTGCTCTACCACGCGCAGGTGCTCATGCTCGCCAGTGGAATCTCGATCGACGACGTCTATTCACACCTGTAGGGGATCACCCATGACTGAAACATCCGCAGAGGGCATGCTCCGCATCGCCGTGCCCAACAAGGGCTCGCTGTCCGTCGCCGCCTCCGAGCTGCTGCGAGAGGCCGGCTACCGCCAGCGTGACGACTCCAAGCGCCTGACCCTCATCGACGAGGAGAACGGCGTCGAGTTCTTCTACCTGCGCCCGCGCGACATCGCGCTCTACGTCGGCGAGGGCACCCTCGACATCGGCATCACCGGTCGCGACCTGCTCCTCGACTCCGGCGCCAAGGCCGACGAGGTCGTGGGGCTCGGCTTCGGCCGCTCCCGCTTCCACTTCGCCGGTCGCGCCGGCGACTTCACCTCGGTCGAGGAGCTGCGCGGCAAGCGGATCGCCACCTCCTACGTCGGGGTCGTCTCCGCGTTCCTGGAGCGCGAGGGCATCGACGCGAGCGTCACCCGCCTCGACGGCGCCGTGGAGACCTCGATCCAGCTCGGTGTCGCCGACGCGATCGCCGACGTGGTCGAGACCGGCTCCACGATGCGCCAGGCCGGGCTGGAGATCTTCGGCGGGCCGATCATGCACTCCGAGGCCGTGGTGATCACCCGGTCCGGCGCGCAGCTCCCGCCTGCGTACGAGACCTTCCGGCGGCGCCTCGACGGCGTCCTGATCGCGCGCAGCTACGTGATGATGGACTACGACATCAAGGCCGAGTTCCTCGCCGAGGCGTCCGCGATGACGCCCGGGCTCGAGGGACCGACGGTCAGCCCGCTGCACCGGGAGGGCTGGGTCGCGGTCCGCGCGATGGTGCCGCGCAAGGGCTCGCAGAAGCTGATGGACGACCTGTACGCCGTGGGTGCCCGCGCGATCCTGCTGACGGAGATCAATGCCTGCCGGATCTGAGTCGACGGGATCGGAGCTTCCGGTGAAGCTGCCGCACACCTGGCGTCCGCTCGGTGCCCGCGTGATGGGCTGGTTCCTCGTCGCCGCGCTGGCGGTGATGTGCACGATGGTCTGGGTCGGCTTCACCGCCGAGATCAAGGCCCAGGTCACCATGTTCGAGCGGCTCACCTTCGGCGCCGTCGGGCTCGGGATCGTGGTCTGCGTGCACGCGCTGACCAGGTCTCGGGTGGTTGCCCGCGAGGACGGTCTGACGGTGGTCAACGGCTACAAGCGCCGCGACCTGGAGTGGGCCGAGATCCTCGCGATCAACTTCCCGCGCGGTGCGCCGTGGCCCAACATCGACCTGTCCTCCGGCCACAACATCTCTGCGCTGGGCATCCAGGCCTCCGACGGGGGCTCGTCGAGGAAGGCCGTGCGCACGCTGCGCACGCTGGCCGAGGAGCTGTCCTGACCGCGACCGTCCGGCGAATCCCGTACAACGGTTCGGGGAATCCTCGAGCGAATCGCTGATGGTTGCGGCCGACGCGACTTAGCGTGTCGGCGTGATCTCCTGGACTCGTGTCTTCGCCGCGCTGGCCGCCGTGCTCACCCTGGCCTCGACCGTGCCGGCCCAGGCCGCTCCGGTGCACCCGGTCGGCACCTGGGGAGCATCGGCCGACGAGGTGGGCGGGACGGCCGGCGCCGCCGGGCTGGCCGACCGATCGGTGCGGAACCTGGTGCACACCTCGCTGGGTGGCTCCGGCGTACGCATCACCCTCTCCAACGTCTTCGGTGACCGTCCGGTCACCTTCGCCTCGGCGCACGTGGGCCTGGCCGGTGACGGCGCCGCGGTGGTGCCCGGCACGAACCGTCCGGTGACCTTCGCCGGTGCCGACCAGGTCACCGTCGCTCCCGGCACCGAGGTGCTCAGCGACCCCGTCGACGCGACCGTGCCGGACGACACCACCCTCGCCGTCAGCTTCCACGTGGTCGGCGAGAGCGGCCCGATCACCGGCCACGACGTGGCGACGCAGATCTCCTACGTCTCCGGGACGGCCGGCGCGGACGTCGCCGGGGAGGAGTCCGGTGCGGCGTTCACGACGCAGATCTCCAGCTGGTACTGGGTCGAGAGCGTCCTCGTCGAGAAGCCGCGGCGGGTGAAGACCGCGGTGCTCTTCGGTGACTCGATCACCGACGGCAACGGCTCCACCGTCGGCGCCAACCGGCGCTGGCCGGACCTGCTGGCCGACCGGATCGCGAACAGCCGGTTCGCCGGACGCTTCGGCGTCATGAACGAGGGCATCTCCGCCAACCGCGTGCTCGTCGACAGCACCGGTGGCCAGCGCGGTCTGGACCGCTTCCGGCGTGACGTCCTCGACCAGCCCGGCGTCTCCACGGTCGTGCTGCTGGAGGGCATCAACGACATCCGCTGGGACGACGCCGACGAGGCCTCCGACCTGACCGACGCCTACCGCGACCTGATCGCGCAGGCGCACGCCGAGGACGTGTGCGTCGTCGGCGCCACCCTCACCCCGTACGAGGGCGGCAGCCGCTACACCCCGGCCCGCGACCGGGTGCGGGTCGCGGTCAACGAGTGGATCCGCACCTCCGGCGAGTTCGACGGCGTCGTCGACTTCGACGCCGCCACGCGCGACCCCGACCGGCCGGCGCGGTTCCTGCCTGCGTACGACTCGGGGGACCACCTCCACCCCGGCGACGCCGGCTACGCGGCGATGGCCGAGGCGTTCGACCTGTCGATGCTGGAGTGCGACCGCTAGATCGCTGTCATCAGATTGTGCAGGGATCAGATGGCGCTGATGCCCCAGGTGACCTCGGCGCGCTCGCCGGGGGCCAGCTCGATGAGGTCGGTGCCGGAGTTGAACGCGTCCGGGGGAGCCGTCATCGGCTCCACGGCGAGGCTGCCGCGCGCGGGTGACTGGTCGTCGGCGCTGTAGACCATCAGCCACGGGTGGCGCTCGTCGACCCAGAGCGCGACACCGCCGTCGGGACCCTGCAGGGTGACCGTCGCCCGCCCGTCCTCGCCGCGATCCAGGTCGGTGAAGGCGTGGTCGAGCACGACGTCGCCGATCGGCTTGGCGGTGGTGAAGTCGTGGGCTGTCCCGGCCGTCGCCTCGCTGCCGGTCGGCAGCTTGCGGTCCGGGTCGGAGAGCAGGCGGGTGCGCGCCGGCAGGGTGAGCGTCCAGCCGTCGACCGGACCGTCGCCGACGGTGAGGTAGGGGTGCGCGCCCACCGCGTAGGGCGCCGGGGAACCGGCGTGGTTGGTGGCCGACTGGGTCACGGTGAGCCCGTCGGGACCCACGGCGTACGTCACCTCGAGGTCGAGCGTCCAGGGATAGCCGCTCTGCGCCATCAGCCGGGTGGCGAGGGTGATCGAGCTCTTGGCCTCCTCGATGGGCAGCCACTGCGCCCACCGCACCAGGCCGTGGGAGGCGTTGTTGCGCGCGACCTCGGTGAGCCCGAGCTGGTGAGACTTCCCGCCGAACTCGTAGCGGCCGTCGCGGATCCGGTTGGGCCACGGCGCCAGCAGCTGACCCTTGCCGCCGCTGGACTGCTCCTCGTCGCCGAAGGGGGCGATGAGGTCGCGCCCCTCGTAGGACAGCAGCCGCAGCGCGCCGCCACTCTCCGTCACCGTCGCGGAGTAACCCCCGCCGTCGATCGTGAACTGCTCTCCACTCGGTCTCAGCACGCGCACAGGCTATCCAGGCGCCCGAACCTTGCCCGCGCTGGTCCGACATTTGCCAAGCAGAATGAGGCTAGTCTGTTCCGACTCGCCCGTCGGTCAATCGGCCGGAATGACGGAGGGGCGTGCGCATCCACGCATAGACTCGGCGGGCCCGACCTGGATCAGGAGAGTCTTGGATACCCCGTCGCCCTCAACGCCCAAGATGTCGGTGACAGCCGTCACGCTCGCCGCGCTAACCGCTGTGGCCTTCTGGTCACTGAAGCCGATCTTCATCTCGATCATCGGAGATCGCGGGGACTTCGCGGAGGTCTATGTCACCGCAGCGAGCATCTCCGTACTCGTTAGTGCGATCGGTGCGACGGTGCTGTGGCGGCGTACCGCCCGGCTCTTCCGAGGGGGACGGACTAGTCTTTCGGGCGTCGGGTCGGCAATGTTGTCCGGCTTCTTCCTCGCACTCTGGTACTACGGCTATTACCGCGCGCTCTACAGCGTGTCGAAGGTTGACGCAACGGTCATCGCATTCACTTGGCCGTTGATATCGGTCATCGCCATGCGGGTGTTCTCGCCGAAGACCGCGCGCAAGCTCAAATTCAACGAATGGTTGATGGTCGCGGCGTCATTTGTCGGGGCGTGTGCCATCGGAATCTCGAATGCTGCTGGCGGTCACACGCCGTCGGGCTCCGATGGTGAGATTGTGTGGGCTTTCGTAGCGGCCCTCGGTAGCGGTCTCTATCTCCCGTTTGCGATCAATGCGACCAAGTCGTTCGACCGGATTCTCAGTTCCAGAGCGATCGCCACCTTCTACTCGATCTCCGTCGCCAACGTGGCGGCACTGGTGGTGGTGCTGACCGCGCTCGGCGCTTCAGCGCACAAGCTGAGGTTCTATGCGTTCGACCCTCAGGTCATCTTCGTGTGTGCGCTGATCGGCATCGGCACATATCTGATCGCCGAGATCACTTGGACATGGGCGTTTCAGGAGTACGAGTCCTTGACACTGTCGTCACTGCCGTACTTCTCGCCGGCGGTCTCGGTCGTGTTGCTCTACCTGATCTTCGATGAGCCAGTGCGCCCGATTGCCGTCGTAGGGCTCGTCTTGATCCTGTTCTCCAATCTGACGCTGCATGCGCGCCATCGGTCGACAAACGCGCTCAGTCTCGCTCTTATTGCCACCGTCTACGTCGCGCTCGGCGCCCAGATCCTGCCCAACGACATCTTGACGTCCGTTCCTGACATGGCGACTGCACTCACCGGCCTTTTCGCGATCCTGGCGGGTTTCATCCTGTCCCAGGTCTCCAACCGGCGTACGCAGGAGCAGGACGCCAGGGCGACGCTGGCGCGTCGGCTGATAGCCACGGACGAATCGGCCGACAAAGACCGAGCCGACGAGCTACTGCAGTTCCTGATCGAGCTCGAGTTCGATCGCACCGACGAGGGCAAGGAGAAGCTTGCCCAGCGGATGAAGGAGGCCCTGTCGAGGCCCGGCGAGCGGCGTACGCCAGCCCAAGAGAGCGCCTTGGATGCGTTCAGCACGTGGCTCACGATTCACCTGGATCGACTCTCGATCGGAGAGCAGGCCGCGCTCTGGCTCACCGGACTGAGCAGCATCATCTTCGTCCTTCTGCTCCGCGGCGACTCAGCTCTCGGCAACGCTGGTGCTATCGCATTTGCCGCGGGCGCCTTCCTGGCTCTCTTCGCGATCCGCGACTATGACCGCAATAATATTCACGGCTTCACGAGCCAGATCCTTCGGCTACAGCAGGGCTTTCGCGAGATCGGCAAGAAGTACTACCTACCCGTCGAGATCCTTGATTCCGGCGAGTTGTCCGGACGGCTTCTGCGTCGAGGTGTCCGCACCAGGCATGACGACGATCGTGTTCGTCTCGTCGAATCCCTTCCCAGCAGTCGCACGTTCAATGCGTTCTACTTAGGCACTGCGGCGCTCCTGATCCTTGCCGTCATGCTCATGCCGACGGTTTTTCGAGGAGGCATCGACGCGGCGACTGCGACGTCGCCACATCCGGGTGAAACGACGGTCCTACCGGGCGGTCGTGGCGCGACGGTCACGATTGCAGATCCTGGATGGCCCGGAGGGAGCGTCGCGGCCGAGGTGCTCAAGCAGGTACTCGAGTCGGCGGATGTCTCGGCGCGGGTTGAGTCGATCGATCATGTCGACGCGGTTTCGGAGATGGGTTCGGAGAACCCCGGTGTCCACGTGCATCCCGATCTGTGGGTGCAGAATCAGGATGCCGCGGTTCGCGATTGGATCTCTGACGAGACCATCAGCCTGAGCGGCCATTCGTACCCCGGTACGCAGGGTATCTATGTCTTGGATGCGCCCGGAACTGATTCCGTGTCCGCGCTGAGCGACCTGGCTGATCCCGACCTCGGACGCAAGTTCGACAGCGACGACGACGGAAAGGCCGAACTCTGGATCGGACCACGCGCGTGGAGTTCGACCGAACGCCTCGCTTCATGGCTGGATGAAGGCAACGGAGAGGGGATCGAGGGGGAGTCATACTCGGAGACCATCTTCAAGGCGCGGCTTGTTGCGGAGGCAGAGGACCGCAACCCACTGCTCTTCTACGGATACGAGCCGGACGGCATTCACCAAGAGTTCTCCACCCGCCTTCTGGCTCCTATGCCGGGTGGAGCCGAGGACAACGACGAGGTAGACGTGCACGTGGCGTGGTCATCCTCCCTGGCAGCGGTCTCTCCCGAGGCAGCCAGGATCTTGCGTGCTGTCGACTTCTCGCAGGACGACCTCAGCGGCTTCATCGCTGCAGTTCAGCTCGACGAGAAGTCGCCGCGCAAGGTCGCGAAAGACTGGATCTCGGACAACTCAGATCGAGTCACTCGATGGCAACAGTCGGATTGATGGATGGCCCCACCACCTAGATCGCACCAGCAGGTCAGGTGACCCGGTTTTCGCGATCGGCGTGAAGGTTAGGTCATCACCACGACGTCGGCGCGGGCCGCGGTCAGGCTCTCGGCGAAGTGCTCGGCCTCGGCCGCGGCCCAGGCGTCCCAGTGGGGTGCGAAGGTGTCGCCGTCGCGCTCGATGCCGCGCGACCTGCGCAGCTCGGCCGGCGCGTCGACCCAGGCCAGGGCGGTGCGGAAGCTGTCGTAGGCGGCCGCGCCGCTGCCCACGCCCTCGATCACGAGCAGCGGGCACGGCGGGACCATGACGGTCTCGGCATAGGCACCCCGGTGCCAGTCGTAGCGGCGGTAGGAGCCGGGGGCGCCCTCGACGAGGGGGAGCAGGATCGTCTCGAGCTGGGCGGTGCCGGCGGTGAGGCCGTCCCAGCCGTCGTAGAGGTCGTCCATGTGGATCACCGGGGCTTGGGTCATCTCGGCCAGAGCGGTGGCGAGCGTGGTCTTCCCGGAGCCGGCGGGGCCGTCGATGCAGATCAGCCGCCCGGGGCCGAGAGTGGCCGGGCGGCTCATCGCGATCATTAGCAGATCGGCGGCGGGCTGGACGCTCGGGTGGGTCAAGTCAGGAGATGCCGTACTTCTTCAAGATGTCGTTGACGTCGGCCATGTCGTCGTCATCGTCGTCGAGCACGGGGCCCTTGGCGGTCTTCGGGGCGGTGACGGAGGCGGGGCCGGGTGCGGCGCCGGCCTCCTTCCGTGCGGCGCGGCTCGGCTTCTCCTTGGTGGGCAGCACGCGGGCCACGAAGATCAGCACGATCGCCAGCGCGGCGATGCCGAACCCGATCCAGACGGTGGGGCTGAAGACCAGCCGCGCGGCCCAGTCGGCGATCGCGTCCACGATCCGTCCGCCGGCACGCAGCAGCCCGGTCAGGTAGGCGGCCGGGGCGAGCAGCGTCCACCCCAGGCCCTTCACGCCGGCGCCCAGACCGCGCCGTCGGAACGCGATCCAGGTCCAGATCGCGCCCAGCACGGTGAGCGCGGCGGCTAGTGCGAGGTAGGCGCCTTGGTCCATGTCTCCAGACTCCCACAGCCACGGTGACGCGGCACCCCGGATTCTCCCCGATACCGGCCCTGATCTTCGGCTGTGGCCCCGGCTGGGGTTCAATGGGGTCGATGAAAGACAAGCGACTCCTCGGCACCTCGTTTCCCGGCGACACCGGCGAGACCAGCCCCGAGGTCGCGGCCGTGATGAGGTCGTACGCAGCGGGCCAGGCCACCCAGGCCGACGTGCTCACCACGCTCGCCGCGGCGAGGGTGCTCGTCGCGGTGGTGGCGGTGCTGGGCGAGGTCGAGGTCGACGAGGCCGGTCTGGCCCACGACAAGACCTCTGACATGGCCACCGTGCTGCTCACCGGTGCCGACGGGCGGCAGGCGCTGCTCGGGTTCACCGGCACTGCGGCGCTGCAGGCGTGGCAGTCCGACGCCCGCCCGGTGCCGGTGTCTCTGCGCGACGCCGCACGTGCCGCCGTCCACGACGGGGCCGACGCGCTCGTGCTCGACCTCGCCGGGCCGGTCCCGTTCGCGATCGAGGGTGACGACCTGCGCAAGGTGGCCGAGGGCTGGCAGCTGGCGACCGTCGGGCCGCGTACGGCCTGGGTGCGACCCTGAGGGTCCGTGCCTGACGCTCCGGGCGCCCTGGGGATTGGGTGGGCGGGGAATGTTGCAGTAGTGTTCCGTGTTGACCGATCAGCCGACGTACGCCGTCGGTTGATCCAACAAGCGGAGATCACAACAGCGTTCTCCCACCCGCATCGACCGTGAGCAACAAAGGTCGTCGGGTCCGGTCCCGAAGAGAGTGTCCCAGATTTGTGGGGCAATGGATTCGGTGGTGCAAGCCCACGATTGGGTGAGCGTTATGACTGGCTTCCGCTTGTGACAATTCCAGCGGAAGCCCTTTTTCATTTCCGGACCGCCCGTGCACGCGGCCCGGAAAGCACGATCCAGAGCCTCCGCAGCCAAACAACTGGAGGACACATCAGCACTGAGCTTCGTATCAACGACCGGATCCGGGTTCCCGAGGTCCGCCTCGTTGGTCCCAACGGAGAGACGGTCGGCATCGTGCCGACCCCTGACGCGCTGCGCCTGGCCCAGGAGGCCGACCTCGACCTGGTCGAGATCGCCCCGCAGGGTAAGCCGCCGGTCTGCAAGCTCATGGACTACGGGAAGTTCAAGTACGAGAACGCCCAGAAGGCCCGTGAAGCCCGTCGAAACCAGACGAACGTGATCATCAAGGAGATGAAGCTTCGTCCGAAGATCGACAAGCACGACTACGAGACCAAGAAGGGTCACGTCGTGCGGTTCCTCAACGCTGGGGACAAGGTCAAGATCACGATCATGTTCCGTGGTCGTGAGCAGCACCGTCCCGAGCTCGGCTTCCGCCTGCTGCAGCAGCTGGCCGACGACGTCCAGGAGCTGGGCTTCGTCGAGTCCGCGCCGAAGCAGGACGGCCGCAACATGATCATGGTGCTCGGCCCTCACAAGAAGAAGGCCGACGCCAAGGTGGAGGCGAAGACGGCCAAGGAGGAGAAGGCCGCCGAGCGTGCCGCCGACGAGGCCGCCGAGAAGGCGGAGCGTACGGCTGCGAACGCCGCGCGTCCGGCCTCGACGCCCAAGGTCAAGCGCCGTTCGGAGAACCTCGACCCTGACATCGACCTCTGAGGGTCGATCCACTGACTTCCGCCGCCGCGGCGCCCCGTGACCGGCCGGACGACGAGAGAGAGAAGAACTATGCCGAAGAACAAGACCCACTCCGGTTCCAAGAAGCGCTTCAAGGTGACCGGTTCCGGGAAGATCCAGCGCCTGCAGGCCGGCCGCAAGTCCGGCGCTGCGTTCGCCTCCGCGCCGACCACCGGCTCCCGCAAGAAGCACCGTCGCAACGCTGGTCTGGTGGAGCTCGCCCCCGCCGACGTCAAGCGCGCGAAGAAGCTTCTCGGCCGCTGAGCGCCGATCACCCGAAACTTTCCCTAGCATTCAAGGAGCACTGAAATGGCACGCGTCAAGCGCGCAGTGAACGCTGCGAAGAAGCGTCGCACCACCCTCGAGCGGGCCTCCGGTTACCGGGGTCAGCGCTCGCGCCTCTACCGCAAGGCGAAGGAGCAGGTCACCCACTCGCTGGTCTACTCCTACAACGACCGCCGCAAGAACAAGGGCAACTTCCGTCGCCTGTGGATCCAGCGGATCAACGCTGCGGCGCGCGCCGAGGGCATGACCTACAACCGCTTCATCCAGGGTCTCAACCTGGCCGGCATCGAGGTCGACCGCAAGATCCTCGCCGACCTCGCCGTCAACGACGTGGCCGCGTTCAACGCGCTCGTCGCCCAGGCCAAGGCTGCTCTGCCGGAGGACGTCAACGCCCCGGCGAACGCCTGAGTCTGACTCCGATCGTGGGAGTCTTGGTGTCACCTGGTGACACTGGGACTCCCACGTTCCATTTGCATGCGTACTCGATCACGGGGTGAGTGATTTGCTGTCGTCGGGGAACTCCCGCTTGAAGGAGATCCGTAAGCTCGGCCGCCGTTCGGTTCGTGCGGAGCGAGGTCTCTTCCTGGCCGACGGCCCGAAGGCGGTCGAGGGGGCGCTCGGCACGGTGTTGGATTCCGGGGCGAGTTGCGTGCAGGAGATCTTCGCCACCGAGGCGGGGGCGGAGGCGTACGCCGCATTGCTGGCGGATTCGCCGGTGACGCTCGTCGATGACCGGGCCATGGCCGGCCTGTCCGACTCGGTCACGCCGGCAGGTGTGGTGGCACTGTGCCGGTTCCTCGACGTCCCGCTCGCCGACATCACCGGGCCCCTCGTGGTGATCTGCGCCGACGTACGCGATCCCGGCAACGCCGGCACGGTCATCCGATGCGCCGACGCCGCCGGGGCGTCCGGGGTGATCCTGGCCGGTGACTCGGTCGACCTCTACAACCCCAAGACCATCCGGGCCTCGGTAGGCTCCGCCTTCCACCTCCCGATCGCCGTCGAGCGCGACCCGGTGGCCGCGGTCGAGGCCGCCAAGGCCGCAGGGCTGACCGTCCTGGCCGCCGACATGCACGGCACCGCCGACCTGTTCACAGCCGACGACCTTCTCGCCCGACCCACCGCCTGGCTGATGGGCAACGAGGCCTGGGGCCTCCCCCCGGAGCTGGCCGCCGAGGCCGACGAGATCGTGAGCATCCCGATCTTCGGCAAGGCCGAGTCGCTCAACCTCTCCACCGCCGCCGCGCTCTGCGTGTACGCCTCGGCGCGGGCTCAGCGGGGGTGAATGTTCACCGAGGTATCTCGGTGGATGCTCACTGGCATCGTGGAACTCCACGAAACCAGTGAGCAGTTGGTGAGTCACCTCGGTGAGCATCCCGCCGGCACGTCGCCAGCCGAGACGTCAGGCGCGTCGGTCGAGACGTCGGTGCCGTCGGTCGAGAGGTCGCGAGGTGCCCGCTCGACCGACGCGAGTGACGCCTGGACCGACCTATGTGACGTCTCGGGCGACGTACGTGACGCCTCGGCGGTGGGCTTGACCTTCAACTCGGGTGAAGGACGATGGTTGCGGACATGGATGAGCCACTGCTGACGATCGGGGCGTTCGCACGGGCCGTGGGCCTGACCGCGAGTGCGCTGCGTCACTACGACGAGTGCGGGCTGCTGGTGCCGGCCGAGGTCGATGCCGGGACCGGCTACCGCTACTACACCCCCGATCTCGCCGATCGGGCCCGCCTGATCGTGGGCATGCGGGAGGCCGGGGTCCCGATCGAGACGATGCGGGTGGTGCTCGACTCGTCCGCGGCCGAGGCCCGGGCCGCGCTGGTGGCGTTCCTGGAGGAGCAGACGGCGCGGACGGGGCGTGCCGAGGATGCCGTACGCGGCGTGCTGGCCGTCGTCGACGCCGGCCCCGCCGCCAGGCCGGCGCTCGTCGAGCTGCCCGGTCCCGTGCTGGCCGCTGCGATCCGGCAGGTGCGGCAGGCGGCCGAGTCCGATCCTGCCTCCGAGCTCGCCTCCGTGCTCGTCGACGTCGACGAGGACGGCGTCGACGTGGTGGCGACCAACCGCTACTGGATGGCGGTGCGGGTGCTGCCCGCGGCCGCCGAGGGCGACGGCGGGCGGGCCGTCCTGTCCCTTCCCGACGCCGCCGCGCTGGCCGATCGCCTCGACGCGCTGACGACCGCCGAGCTGCGGATCGCCGACGGCACCCTCACCCTCGCCGGCCAGGAGCTCGGCCGCGATGCCACCTACCCGGCGCACCGGCTCGTCCTGGCGGGCCTCGAGCCAGGCGTCACCCACGCGGTGCTCAGCAAGGCCGACCTGCTGGCCGGTCTCGACGCGGCCGCCTACGCCGAGGTCGACCTCTTCCTCGGCGATCACGCGCGGCTGCGCTCGCCGCACACCGCCGAGCAGAGCGGCGTACGCGGCGTGGTGACCGGCCCGCCGGTCCGGCTCCGGCTGGGTACGGCGCTGTTCGGCCGCGCCTTGGCAGCGTGCCTGGGCGACGAGGTTCAGCTGGCGGTGACCGCCCCGGACCGCCCGGTGGTGGTCACCTCGCCCTACCAGCCCGGGTTCACCGCGCTGATCATGCCGGTGCGTCACCCCGGCGACTGACCGTGCGAGCGATGTCGGGGAGAGCGATGTCGGGCCGGGGGTTCCGCCCTTGGCTGGCCGCGTCGACCGCGTCGGTCTTCGGCGACTCGGTCACCTTCTTCGCGATCGGCTGGGCGGCGGCGGGCTTCGGCGCCGACGCGGCCAGCCTGGTGCTGACGATCGAGTCCATCCCCCTGGCCGTGCTGGTGCTGGCCGGGGGAGTGCTGGCCGACCGGGTCGGGATCCGCCGCACGATGGTCGCGTGCGACGCCGCGATGGTGCTCGTCATGGCCGCGTTCGCGGTCTGTGCGATCGGCGGCGCGGAGCTGTGGATGCTGGTCGTCGTCGGCGCCCTCTCGGGCACTCTCCAGGCGCTGCGGCGCCCGGCCGAAGGGGTCTTTCCCCGGTTGTTCGGGACGGCCGACCTCGACCGGCGGATGGCGCTCGTCGGCTCGGCGCACCAGATCGCCCGCACCGCCGGCCCCGCCGCCGGCGGCTTCCTGCTCGGCCACGGCGGACTGCCGCTGACCGCCGGCCTGGATGCGGCGACCTTCGGCCTGGTGCTCATCGCCCTCCTCCTCGTCCGCCCACCCCACGAGCCGGCTCCCGAGCCAGGCCAGGGGTCGGTCTGGCGCAGCCTCGCCGACGGTGCCAGGGCGGCACGACGCACGCCAGGTGTCGTCCCGGTCCTGATCGCGATCACGGGTCTCGCGGTGACGGTGCTTCCGCTGGTCATGCTCGCGCTGCCCCTGGCCGGGCGCGAGCGCGCCTGGACCGCGGCGGAGACCGGGCTCGTCTCGGGGGCCTGGGTGGCCGGGGGACTGGTGATGACGCTCTTCGTCGCCCGCCGAGGTGCGCCGCCCGCACCGGTCGCGTGCGCAGGTCCGGTGATCGCAGCTGCTGGTGTGGGCGTGCTGGCGCTGCGTACGGAGGTCTGGGCGGGGGTGCTCGCGATCGGCCTGGTCGGTGTCGGCACCACGATGCTCACCACCTATCTCTTCCCGGTCTTCGTCGCCCGCACCCCGCCGGAGATGCTCGCCCGGTTCTCGAGCCTGACCCAGCTGGCCCAGACCGGCCCGGTCCTGGTCGCGACGCCGCTGCTCGGCGCGGCGGCCGGGTTCGACGTACGGCTGCCTCTGGTCGTCGTCGGGGCTCTGCTCCTGGCGACCGTGCCGGCCGCCTTGCGAGCGGCCAGGATCGATACCCCTCGGGGTCTGATACACGAAAGGTAAATCTGTTTCACTCGATGGTATGACGAACCTGAGCAGACGACGACTGCTGGCCTCGGGCGGCGCGGCGGCCGCGGCAGGGGCGACCCTCCCGCTGTGGACGTGGGCGCCGAGCGCGTCGATCGCGGGCACGGGGGACGGGGCGGACCCGGAGTACGTCTGGGACATCTGCGCCGACCCGGTGATCGAGCGCCTCTACGGAGAGGGCATCGACAAGGTCGCCGAGGTCAACGAGATCCTGAAAGGCTGGACCAGGAACGACCAGCCCCTTCCCGACGGGCTCCCGACCTACCTGGAGGACTTCATCGAGGAGGCGAGGAGCCTCCCGAGGTGGGCCGACCAGGGCAAGCTGAAGCTGGCCGGCACGTTCAACGAGGAGAGGTACGGCTTCTTCCTCGCCCTCCTCTACACCCTCGGCAGCGGGCTGATCAGCTGCGCGATCAAGCGCGAGGCGTGGTCGGTCTACTACTCCTACGGCGGCTCGGACATGCGCGACCGGATCGCCAAGACGACGGTGCTCGGCTACGACGTGATGGACGCCCAGGGCTGGACGGCCTCCGGCAGCCTGATGGTCAACTCGGTCAAGACCAGGATGGTCCATGCCGCCGTACGTCACCTGCTGCCGCAGTCTCCCCACTGGGCGAGCGTGGGCGCCGGTCAGGAGATCCCGATCAGCCAGGCCGACATCCTGGTCACCTTCCACAGCCTCGGCACCTGGGTGATGCGGAAGTTCACCGAGTGGGACATCGCGCCGAGCACAGAGCTCGCCGACGCGTTCCTGCACGCCTGGAACGTCGACCTCCACCTGCTCGGTGTGCAGGAGCAGTATCTGCCGAAGGACTGGGCCGCGGCGAACGCGCAGTACGACCAGGTGATGGGCCCGGCGACCGGTCGCACCCGGGAGGGAGTCGACCTCGCCCAGGCGCTCCTCGACTCGGTGATCGGCGCGGGCAACCCGCTGCTTCGCCACGAGCTGGAGTCGCTGGGGCGCTACGTGATCGGCGACACGTACGCCGACATGATCGCGTTCGACAGGGACCCGTTGCTCGCGCCGGTGTGGGCGAGTGCGGTGCCGCTGCTGGTCACCTCCTACCAGAGCACCGTCCCTGACATCCCGCTCGTCTCCAAGGTGCTCCCCGAGGCCGTGCACACCTTCATCAAGATCTACTTCTCGCCCGGTGACCCGGCGCCGATCACGCTGCCGCTGAGCAATCGGCCGGAGTAGCGGCCCCGGGCCCCTCATCGGTCTAGGGTGGCGGCGTGGACGCCCGAGAACTCGCCGATGCCCTGCCCGACGGTGTCGTCGTCGCCGACGCGGACGGCATGGTCGTGCTGGTCTCTGCCCTCGCGGGGCGGATGCTCGGAGTCGACCCCGACGCGAGCCTCGGGCGCCCGCTGGGTGACGTCCTCACGCTGAGCAATCCCGAAGGGCACACCTGGACCAAGGTCAACCGGCCCTACGAGACCCTGCCGACGGTCACCGGCACCCCGGAGCAGGCCTGGCTGCTGCCCGACGGCACCGAGGTGCTGGTCGTCTCGACGATCCGCCGCCCGGCGCTGGACGCCGCGGTCGACCAGGTCTCGATCTCGCTGCGCTCGGGGCGGGGCCGCAAGCGACTGGACCGGGAGCGCTCCGACCTGGTCGCCACCGTGGCCCACGAGCTGCGCTCGCCGTTGACCGGTGTGAAGGGTTTCGTGCAGGCGCTCCTGAACCGGTGGGACCGGCTCAACGACGACCAGAAGAAGCTGATGCTCCGGACGGTCGCCTCCGACTCCGACCGGCTCTCCCGGCTGATCGCCGAGCTCCTCGACGTGGCCCGGATCGACACCGGCCGGCTCCAGCTCTACCCGCGCGCCAGCGATGCCTCGGTGCTGGTCAGTCGCGTGGTCGAGTCGGTGCGCTCGGCGACCTCGCGGCCGATCGAGCTCCAGATCGCCGCCGACCCCGACGAGCTCGAGATCCACGCCGACCCGGACAAGTTCACCCAGGTCGTCACCAACCTCGTCGAGAACGCCGTACGCCATGGCGACGGTGTCGTCACCGTGAGCCTGGGTCCCTGGCCCGGTGACCCCGACCAGGTCCTGCTGGTCGTC
>NZ_JBHVKN010000091.1:0-18837 GCF_042798075.1 Nocardioides sp. NPDC057772 | reverse complement strand
CGGTGATCCAGACCGCGCTCGGCCGCAAGGGGCTCACGGACAAGGACATCGCCGCGCTCGGGATCACCAACCAGCGCGAGACCACCGTCGTGTGGGACCGGCACACCGGTCGGCCCGTTCACAACGCCATCGTGTGGCAGGACACCCGGTCGTCCGCCGTGCTGCCCGCGGTCGCCGCCGACATGCCGGAGGCGGAGATCCAGGCTCGGAGCGGGCTGCCGTTGGTGACGTACTTCTCCGGACCGAAGGTGCGCTGGCTGCTCGACTCGTCCCCGGCGTTGCGGGAGCGGGCGGAGCGCGGGGACCTGCTGTTCGGGACGATGGACTCCTGGCTGGTCTGGAACCTGACCGGCGGGCCTGCCAACGGCACTGTCGGCGGGGCGCACGTCACCGACGTGACGAACGCCAGCCGTACGATGCTGATGAACCTCAGCACGCTCGACTGGGACCCTGAGCTGCTGGCGGCGATGCGGGTGCCGCGGGCGATGCTGCCCGAGATCCGACCGACGGTCTCCTCGTTCGGGACCACGGTGGCGCCGATCGAGGGGATCCCGCTGACGGCGGTGATCGGCGACCAGCAGGCGTCGCTGTTCGGACAGGCGGGGTTCGACCGCGGCGACGCGAAGTGCACCTTCGGCACCGGTGGCTTCCTGCTCCTCAACACCGGCACCTCGCCGGTGCGCTCGCAGCACGGGCTGATCACCACGGTTGCGCACGCGATGGAGGGCGAGCCCGCCGCCTATGCGCTGGAGGGATCGATCGCCGTCGCCGGCTCGCTCGTGCAGTGGTTCCGCGACAGCCTCGGGCTGATCCGTTCGGCCGCGGAGATCGAGACCCAGGCGCTGACCGTCCCCGACAACGGTGGCTGCTACGTCGTCCCCGCGTTCACCGGTCTGTACGCACCGCACTGGGAGCCCGATGCCCGCGGCGTGATCGTCGGGCTGACCTCGTACGTCACCAAGGCGCATCTGTGCCGCGCCGTCCTCGAGGCCACCGCCTGGCAGACCCGCGAGGTCATCGACGCGATGAACGCCGACGCCGCGGCGCCGCTGACCCGGCTCGCCGTCGACGGCGGCATGACCGCCGACAACCTCCTCATGCAGACCATCGCCGACTTCCTCGACATCCCCGTCGTACGTCCGATGGTGGCCGAGACGGTCTCCCGAGGTGCCGCCTACGCCGCCGGTCTCGGGGCCGGCTACTGGCCCGACCGGCAGGTTCTGCGGCGGCACTGGCGGCGAGCGGCCGAGTGGCTGCCCGCCATGTCCGCCGCCGACCGGGATGCCGAGTTCGCTCGGTGGCGGCGGGCGGTCGAGCTCGCGATCGGCTGGGGTGCGCGAGACCTCTCTTGCGTCAGTCGTCCGAGGACTCGGCCAGGGACTTGAGGGCGCGGAGCCTGGTGTCCCAGGCGTTGCCGATGCGGTCGAGCTCGTGGGCGAGGGCGTTGAAGCGGGAGCCGAGGGCGGCGTAGACGATCTCGCGGCCGCGGCGCTCGGCGGTGACGAGGCCGGCGTCGGAGAGTACGTCGAGGTGCTTGACGATCGCCTGGCGGCTGACCGGGAGCACCCGGGCCAGGGCGGAGGCGGACATGGTCTCCTGCCCCAGCCGGGTGAGGATGTCCCAGCGGGTCTGGTCACCCAGGGCCGCGCACATCTCGGGGAGCGTGGGTGTGGTGGTCACGCCCGCGCCTCGACGTACGTCTTGGCAGCCTCGAGCTCCATGGCCCAGCCGTTGTCGTTTCCCTCGCGCTCCTTGAGCCAGACCGCCGGGTCCTCGGACAGGGTGGAGAAGCCGCTCTCCAGGACCTCGAGGGTGACGCCGCCGGCCGGGTTGTCCTTGATCCAGAACTCGACCAGGGTGCCTTCGGTGACATCGCGGTACGGGGTGCCGAGCCAGCGGAACGCGGCGTAGCGTGGCTCGTCGAGCTCGACCGTGCGGAACCGGAACTCACCCATCGTGGGGTGGGTGACGACGGCGATCTCGGTGCCGTCGTCGGCGGTCTCGACGCGGGTGTCCGGGTCGTCGAGGACGGTGCCGTCGTTGACGTACCACCCCGGGCGGGTGATGAGCGACCAGACCTTCTCGGCGCTGGCTGAGATGTCGATCTGGCGGCTGATGCTGTCGAGCTCGGCGAGCTCCTCGGCGGTGTGAACCATGGGGTCCTCCTCGGATAGCGGAAGTGCAACCTCAGTGTTGCACTTCCACCAGCATCCTGCAACCCTCAGGTTGCAATACCGGCGGACCGGCGAAGAGCCGCAGGGTCGCGTACGCAGCGGCGAACCACCCCACCAGCAGCCCGAGCGTCGCGATCGCGGCACTGATCTCGAAGAGCGCCAGGCCGGTCGCGGCCGCGAGGGCACTGCTGCCCGTGGCGACGGTCCCGACGGGGAACGTGAACGACCACCAGGTCGCCGCCACCGGCAGGCCGACGCGGACCTGGCGCACCGTCAGCGCCAGCGCCAGTGCGCTCCACAGCATGGTGAAACCCCACACCGGCACGCCATAGCAGACGGCGAGCATGCCGAGCGCGTGCCCGTAGCCGGGCACCACCGACGGCGCGAGCACACCGAGGTGATGGACCGCCGTGGTCGACTGGCCGAGAAAACCGAGCACGATCCACACGGTCGGCAGCGTCGCCGGAGCCAGCGCCCCATGACGGATCAGCCGCTGCCAGAGCTGGTTGAGCACCAGGAACCCGGCGATCATGGTCAGCCCGAAGAGGGCGTAGCAGACGAGAAGGAGGGTCTCGCGGGCCTGGCCGGCCGGGAGGTGCGGCACCAGAGCGGCGCCGGTCGTCGCCGAGACCATGGGAGGCACGACCGGCATCAGCCACCCACCGGTGGCGCTGTCGTCGGCGACCTCATGACGGGTGATCGCCCGGTAGGGCACGGCGATCGCGGTCCACAGGCCGAGGAGCGTGCCGGCCGCCCACAGGACCGAGCCCAGCCCGACCGCCGCACGGGTACCGAGGATGTCGACCCCGACCCCGACCGCGCCGGCGCCGACCGTCATCAGCGCCATCGCCGGGGCTCCGTAGAAGTGGGACAGCACCGGGTCGTCGTAGTGGCGACGCAGCAGCGAGCCGTCCTGCCGGATGCCGCGCATCATCACCGTCGCCGTCGCCACCAGGAGGAGGCTCGCCGCCAGCCAGAACGTCAGCGCGACCGGCATCGCCCCCGGCACCCGGAAGGGAAGACCGGGCAGGACGACGGCGACGATGCCGGTGCCCATCGTGGCTGCGTACCAGTTCGGACCGTAGGGGAGCCTCATGTCTCCATGCTCGGCGCGGGCGCGGAGCGGCGGTAGAACCCAGATGACTGTGGGCTCACAGGGATACCCTGTGAGCATGGTGCCCGACCTTCCATCCCTCCGGCTGCTCGCCGACGTCGCCCGACTGGGCAGCATCGGCGCCGCGGGCCGGGCGGCGGGGATATCGCAGCAGTCTGCCTCGGAGCGGCTGCGGGCGATGGAGACCCAGGTCGGGCTGGTGCTGGTGCAGCGGGCGCATCGCGGATCGGAGCTGACCCAGGCGGGAAGGCTGCTGGTCGAGTGGAGCGCAGACCTGCTCGAACGCGCCGACGAGATCGAGACCGCGCTGCAGACACTGCGAAGCGGCCGCTCCGACGAGCTGCACGTGCACGCGTCGATGACGACGGCCGAGTATCTGCTCCCCCGCTGGCTCGTACGTCTACGGCAGCAGCGCCGGGTGGCGGTGAGCCTTCGGGCCGCCAACTCCGAGGACGTCGTCACCGCCGTGCGTCAGGGCGAGGCAGACCTGGGCTTCGTCGAGGGTCCGGTCGACACCGCGGGACTCTCCACCACGAAGGTCGGCGTGGACGACCTCGTGCTGGTCGCGGCGCCCGATGACCGCTGGGCCCGACGCCGTGGCGGGATCAGCGCACGCGAGCTCGCGACCCGCCCGCTGACCTGCCGCGAGCACGGCTCCGGCACGCGGGCGGTCGTCGAGTCCGCGTTGGCGGCCGCCGGCGAGCGGCTGGCGGATCCCGAGGTGGAGTTCGCGACGAACGCCGCGATCCTCGCCGCCGTCCGCGCAGGAGGATCGCCGGCGTTCGTGTCGAGCCGGGCGACGCAGGCCGATGTCGACCTCGGCACCCTGGTCCGGGTGCCGGTGGCGGAGCTGGACCTGTCCCGGGAGTTCCGGGCCGTCTGGGTAGGCGGTGCCCGCCCTCCCGCCGGGCCGGTCCGCGATCTCCTCGCGATCGCCGGAGCCTGAGCCTGAGCCGCCGGAGCACCCCGGGGCGTACGTCCTTCTAGTCCCGGATCCGCTCGAGCTTGGTCCAGCCGGTGTAGCCGCGCTTCTCGACCAGGCGCATGAGGTCGCCGGCGACCGGGACCTGCTCGACGAACATCGAGTCGAGCAGGGCGACGAGCTCGGGTGGCATGGCCTGATCGTCCTCGACGTAGGCGGCCCAATCCTCGGGAGAGATCGCTTCGAGCTGCGAGACGATCTGGTCGGCGATGGTCTCCAGACGCGGATCTCCGGGTTTCCAGTCGAGCATGGCCTCCATCTGCTTGTACGTCTCGACGACCGACGGGTCGTCGAGCTGGCCGATCTTGCTGCGGATGAAGGCCTCCATGCTCTGTGGCTGCTGGGCCGCGACGATGATCCAGGCGTCCCTCTCGCCATCGATGATCCGCTGTGGAATGCCGAGCTCCCGCATCCGTTCCAGATAGGCGACCGCCTCAGGCGGGAGGGCGAGCCCGTCGCCGTGCACGAGCCGGGCGATCCGCTCGCGGTGGCCCTGCAGCTCGCGGATCTCGAGACGGAGACGCTTGTCGATCTCGGCCACGGCCTTCTTGAAATCGTCGTCGCCGGCGTCCAGCAGCTCCTTGACACGGGAGAGCGGGACGCCGGCGTCGGCGAGGATGCGGATCTTGATCAGGTCGACCACGGCAGCGGCGTCGTAGCGTCGGTATCCCGAGTGGTCCCGCTCCGGCTCGACCAGCAGCCCTTTGGCGTGGTAGTGGCGAACGGCCCTGACGGTGACACCGGCGTACGACGCCAGCTGGCTGATCGTGAGCATTCCCGAATAGTGACGGGAACACGGCCCCTTGTCGCGCGGTTCAGGCGAACTTGCGGCGATAGGCCGCGGTGGCCAGGACGTACGCGACGACCAGGAGGCCGACGCACCAGGCCAGTGCGATCCACAGCTCGTTGCCCAGCTCCTGACCGGAGAAGATCGCCCGGATGGAGTCGACGATCGAGGTGACCGGCTGGTGCTCGGCGAAGGCGCGCACCGGGCCGGGCATGGTGTCGGTCGGCACGAACGCCGAGCTGAGGAAGGGCAGGAAGATCAGCGGGTAGGAGAACGCGCTGGCTCCCTCGACCGTGCCGGCCGTCAGTCCCGGAACCACCGCGAGCCAGGTCAGCGCGAGAGTGAACAGGACCAGGATGCCGATGACGGCCAGCCAGTCGAGCACGCTGGCACCGGTGCGGAAGCCCATCAGCAGGGCGACGAGCACCACCACGACCAGCGAGATCATGTTGGCCACCACCGAGGTCAGCACGTGACCCCACAGCACCGCGGACCGCGCGATCGGCATCGACTGGAACCGGTCGAACATGCCGCCGTTCTTGTCCTGGAACAGACGGTAGGCGGTGTAGGCGATGCCCGAGGCGATCGTGATCAACAGGATGCCCGGTAGCTGATAGCTGACGTAGCTCTCGTGGGAGCCGGTGTCGATCGCGCCGCCGAAGACGTACACGAACATGAGCATCATGGCGATCGGCGTGATCGCGGTGGTGACGATGGTGTCGGGGCTGCGGCTGATGTGTCGCAGGGAGCGGCCGAGCAGGACGGCGGTGTCGCCGAAGAATCGGGTGGTCATCGTGACTCCTTGACGTTGTCGGTGTCGGCGGACGTGCCGTTGGACTTGCTGGTGATGGCGAGGAAGACCTCCTCGAGGGTCGGCTGCTTCTCGACGTACTCCTGCTTGGCCGGCGGGAACATCGCCTTGAGCTCGGCGAGGGTGCCGTTGGCGATGATGCGGCCCTCGTGGAGGATCGCGATCCGGTCGGCGAGCTGCTCGGCCTCCTCGAGGTACTGCGTGGTGAGCAGGACGGTCGTGCCGTTGGCGGCGAGCTCCTTGACCGCCTGCCAGACCTCGATCCGGGCCTCCGGGTCGAGACCGGTGGTCGGCTCGTCGAGGAAGATCACCGGCGGGTTGCCGATGAGGCTCATCGCGATGTCGATCCGGCGACGCATACCACCGGAGTACGTCGAGACCCGGCGGTTGCCGGCCTCGGTGAGCGAGAACCGGGCGAGAAGGTCGTCGGCGACCGCGCCCGGGTCCTGCTGGCGGAGCAGCTTGGCGATCAGGACGAGGTTCTCCCGACCGGTCAGGATCTCGTCGACGGCGGCGAACTGGCCGGTGAGGCTGATGGACGTGCGTACGTCCTGGGCCTGCGTCGCGACGTCGAAGCCGTTGACCGTCGCCTGGCCACCGTCCGCCTTGAGGAGCGTCGTCAGGATCTTCACGGTCGTGGTCTTGCCGGCGCCGTTGGAGCCGAGGAGGGCGAAGATGCTGCCCTTCTCGACGCTCATGTCGACGCCCTGGAGGACGTGTACGTCGCCGTAGGACTTGGTCAGTCCGGCGATCTCGATTGCTGGTGTCGGGTTCATGTCGAACAGCGTCGAGGGTTGACGCTGGGTCAAGGTCAAGCGGAAGTTCTGACCTTTTTTCGACCGTCCCGATCGAGGGCGTCCCGGGAGTAGCGAAGTCCGAAAAATCTGCCCTTTGACTTCAAGTACTTGAAGTTCTTAGCGTCATTTGCGTGACTGCATCGACGACTCGGACGTACACGATCCGGGAGGTGGCGACGCTGACCGGACTGCCGGCCAGCACGCTGCGCTACTACGAGACGATCGGGCTGATCGAGCCGGTCAGCCGCGGCGCGAGCAGCGGGCACCGGGTCTACGACGAGTCCGACCTGGACAAGCTGACCGGTGTCGCCTGCCTCGCCGCGATCGGCCTCTCGATCGACGATATGAGGACGTACGTCTCCAACGTCCGCCTCGGCCGCGAGGGCGCAGGCGAGCAGATCGACCTGCTCGCCGAGCACGCCGAGCGCCTCGCCCGGGAGGCCGAGACACTCGAGATGCGGCGCAGGTACGTCGGCATCAAGGTCGACTACTGGCGTGCCGTCGCGGCGGACGACCAGGAGCGTGCCGAGCAGCTCTCGGCGCAGTCACTCGCGTTGGCGGACCAGATCCGCGAACGCCTCAGGTAACCCACCATCATCAGATCCAAGGAGATCGCCTTGCGCGTCAACGCGTACGCAGCCCCCTCCGCCGGCGAGCCGCTGGCCCCGACCACCATCGAGCGCCGCGCGGTCGGGGAGAACGACGTCCTCATCGCGATCGAGTACGCCGGCATCTGCCACTCCGACATCCACACCGTCAACGGCGACTGGGGCCCGCAGCCGTTCCCGGTCGTCCCGGGCCACGAGATCGTCGGCCGCGTCACCGAGGTCGGCTCGGCCGTCACCGACCACAAGGTCGGCGACCGCGTCGGCGTCGGCTGCTTCGTCAACTCGTGCGGCGAGTGCGCCAACTGCCGCAACGGCGACGAGCAGCACTGCTCCACGCCCGGCGGCGCGGTCGGGACGTACGCCGCGAAGGACCGGGACGGCACCTTCACCCAGGGTGGCTACTCCACCCACGTCGTCGTCGACGCGCACTTCGCGCTCAAGGTGCCGGACGGCCTCGACCCCGCGGCCGCCACGCCCCTGCTGTGCGCCGGGATCACGACGTACGCTCCGCTGAAGCGGTGGGGCGCCGGCCCCGGCAAGAAGGTGGCGATCGTCGGGCTCGGCGGTCTCGGCCACATGGGCGTCAAGGTCGCGCACGCGATGGGCGCCGAGGTCACGGTGCTGTCGCAGTCGCTGAAGAAGCAGGAGGACGGTCTGCGTCTCGGCGCCGACCACTACTACGCCACCTCGGACCCGGCGACGTTCGAGAGGCTGAAGAACAGCTTCGACCTGATCGTGAACACGGTCAGCGCCCCGATCCCGGTCGACGACTACCTCGGGCTGCTCGCCGTGGACGGCACCATGGTCAACGTCGGCGCCCCGGCCGAGCCGCTGAGCGTCAACGTGTTCTCGCTGCTCACCGGTCGCCGCAACTTCGCCGGCTCGATGATCGGCGGCATCCCGCTGACCCAGGAGATGCTCGACTTCTGCGCCGAGCACGGCATCGGCGCCGACGTCGAGGTGATCTCGGCGGACCAGATCAACGAGACGTACGCCCGGGTTCTGGCCTCCGACGTGCGCTACCGCTTCGTCATCGACACGGCCACACTGGGCTGATCCCCACTAGCCCCAGTGGGCGGGTCGGTCGTGCCCTGCGGGCAGGCGGGTGGTCCCGTCTCCTCGCAGGGCATTGACCTGCGCCGGGGTGAGGAAGAGCGCCCGGGAGAGGTCGGCGCCCGCGACCGCGGCGTCGCGGAGATCGGCGCCGAGCAGGTCGGCGTCGGTGAGATCGACGCCGCGCAGGTCGGCGGCCACCAGGAGTGCGCTCCTGAGATCAGCACGGCGCAGGTCCCGCCGACGCAGATCACGACCGAGCAGGTCGGCACCCGCCAGCGACTGGCCTGCGGGGCGGCGTACCTCTGCGCTCACCCGGCGGAGCGCATCCCCGACCGCCGAGCGGAGCGCGCCGACGTCGGTGGCGAGCACCTGGTCGGCGGAGCCGCCCGCCGCGGAGGAGACCTCCTCGGCCAGCTCGGCGAGGTCGGATGATGAGCTTCGCCCGGCGGCCTCTTCGAGCAGCGCCAGCATCTCGTGCAGCTGCCGCATCACGGCGAAGACGTCGAACATGTCCTGCCGCGAGGCCGGCTCGGCCCGCCAGTCCACGCCGCCGAAGGTCACCTGGGTGACCTGCTGACCTGCGCCGAAACACTCGAACACGGTGCAGCCGGCATACCCACGCATCCGCAGCTGGTCGTGGATCCTGCACCCGAAGTCGGGCCCGAGGTGGCGGCACGGATCACCGCCGGCCTTGTCCTCCGGAAAGTCGGCCGAGCGGGCGAAGGGCAGCGCCACGCAGCACAGGCCCGCGCAGCGGGAGCAGTCGGACCGATAGGTGCTCATCGGAGGCAGGCTAATCCTCTGGCCCGCCCGGGCCGTGACCCGGTCAGGCGAGAGCGTCGACGATGGCGGCGAAGGCCACCGCGTGCCCACGGGCGTTGCCGTGGATGCGATCGCGGGCGTAGATAGACGCGTCGGCCGCCAGCGGATGGTGGTGCGTGTCGATGTGGATCCCGCCCAGGCGCCCGGTGACCTCGGCGGTGATCCGGTCCAGGGTGTCGAACCGCTCGGCCATGTCTCCCGCCTGATCGGCAGGCACCAGCCCGGATCGGGCGAGGTCGAAGAGCCCGACGGTGAGGACCGTGGCACCGCTCTGGGCCAGCGGCACGAGGAGCAGCTCGAGCTGCGTACGCAGCTCGTCGGGGTCGAACGGATTGAAGGCGTCGTTCCCGCCCGCGCTCACGAGCACGGCGTCGGGAGCGAACGCGAGGGCCGGCTCGAGCTGCACCTCCCGGATCTCGGCGACGGTCAGGTAGGGGATGGCGAGGTTCACCGACTCGAACCCGGGACGGGTGCTCGCCAGTGCCTCCACGAGGCGATCGGAGAAGGAGGCGTCGCGGTAGCCGTCCAGCGGCCCCCGCACCCCGGCGGTGACGCTGTCACCGAGCACGGCGAAGCGTTGCCACGGCTGGTGGCGGAGTCGGTCGGCGGCGGCCACCGGATCGATGCAGTGCGGGTCGGTCGCCTCCAGCTCGAAGCCGCCGGTCAGTTCGTGAGTCGTCATGAAATGAGATTAAGCGCACGATCGTACGTCATGCAATAGCGATCGTTCGTGCGCTAAAGTTGGGGGCATGGCAGGACGTGCATCCGCGCAGGCGGCACTCGAGACCCGACGGAGCGTGCTCAAGGCCGCAGCCGACCTGGCCTCCGTCGAGGGCCTGGACAGCGTGACGATCGGGCGACTGGCCGAGGTCGTCCAGATGAGCAAGTCCGGGGTGATCGGGCAGTTCCGCACCAAGGAGGCCCTCCAGCTGGAGACGGTCGAGATGGTCTTCGCTGACTTCCGCACCCGCGTCTGGGACACGGTCAAGCGGTTCCCGGCGGGCCTCCCCCGCCTGCTGGCCACGTGCGAGGCCTGGACCGAGTACGCAGCCGACCCGGGCTATCCAGGCGGGTGCCTGATGACGCAGGTGACCTACGACTACGACGGCCGCTCCGGCGTCGTCCACGAGCGACTGCTCGAGGGACGCAGCCAGTGGCGGGCCACGTTGCGCGCCGACGTCACCACGGCCGTGGAGGCCGGCGACCTCCCGGACGACACCGATGTGGAGGCGGTCGTATTCGGCCTCGAGTCACTCGCCTCGTTCATCACCCCGGCACTCCTCCTCCACGGGGACGACCGGGCCGCCGACCACGCCTACCAGGGGATGCGCCGGATCATCGGCGCACGGGAGAAGGAGAACTGATGAACCATGTCGATGTCCTGGTGCTGGGAGCCGGGCCCGGCGGCTACACCGCGGCCGTGCGCGCCGCCCAGCTCGGCCGGTCCGTCGCGGTCGTGGAGGACAGGTACTGGGGCGGCGTCTGCCTCAACGTCGGCTGCATCCCGGCCAAGGCGCTGCTGCGCAACGCCGAGATCGCCCACCTGCTGACCCACCAGAAGGACGCCTTCTCGATCCGCGGCGACGCGAGCGTCGACTACTCCGGGAGCTGGCAGCGCAGCCGCCAGGTCGCCGACGCGAGCGCCAAGGGCGTCCACTTCCTGATGCGGAAGAACAAGATCACCGAGATCGACGGCTGGGGCACGCTCACCCCACCCTTGGCCGACGGCACGCTGGCGATCGAGGTGACCGGCCGGGACGGCGTCACGACGACCTACACCTGCGACGACCTGATCATCGCGACCGGCGCGACCGTGCGCAGCGTGCCAGGGGTCGTCCCCAACGGGCGCAACATCGTCACCTACGAGGAGCTGATCCTCACCGAGGAGCTGCCCGGGTCGATCGTCATCGGCGGCTCCGGCGCCATCGGCGTCGAGCTCGCCTACGTGATGAAGAGCTTCGGCGTCGACGTGACGATCGTCGAGTACGCCGACCGGATGGTCCCGACCGAGGACGCCGACGTCTCCAAGGAGCTGCTGCGGCAGTACCGGAAGCTCGGCATCACCGTCCTCACCTCGACCGCGGTGACGCGGGCCGAGGACACCGGTCCCGGCGTACGTGTCACCGTCTCTCCCGTCGGCGGAGCCCGTGGGACCGTCCTCGAGGCGGACACGATGCTCGCCGCGTTCGGCTTCGCGCCGCGGGTCAGCGGCTACGGACTGGAGAAGCTGGGCGTCGCCACCACCGAGCGCGGCGCCATCGCGATCGACGATCGCGGACGTACGAACGTTCCGCACGTCTACGCGATCGGCGATGTCACCGGGAAGCTCATGCTCGCCCACGTCGCCGAAGGGATGGGCATCGTCGCCGCGGAGACGATCGCCGGCGTGGAGACGATGCCCATCGACATCGACATGGTCCCGCGGGCGACCTTCTGCCAGCCGCAGATCGCCTCTTTCGGCTACACCGAGGCGCAGGCCGAGGAGAAGGGCTACGACGTCAAGACCGCCACCTTCCCGTTCTCCGCGAACGGGAAGGCGCGCGGTCTCGGCGAGACCGTCGGCTTCGTGAAGGTCGTGGCCGACGCCGAGCACAACGAGCTGCTCGGAGCCCACCTGATCGGCCCCGACGTCACCGAGCAGCTGCCGGTCCTCACCCTGGCCCAGCACTGGGATCTCACCGCCGACGAGGTCGCCCGGAACGTGTTCGCCCACCCGACGCTCTCCGAGGCGGTCAAGGAGGCCGTCCACGGCATCGCGGGTCACATGATCAACCTCTGACCCAGGCCGCCGAGGTCGGGCTAGGGTGCCGGATATGAGCATCCCGGTCGCACTGTCCGATCTCGCCGCCACGCTCGAGCGCTTCGGCAGCGGGTTCCTGCTGACCACCGCGGGCGAGCGGATCAAGGTCGTGGTCGTGGACCCGGTCGTCGAGGGCTCGACGCTGCGGATCGCCGACCCCGGCGGCGGCACGCGGGCGAACCTCGCCGCCAACCCGGTGCTCACCCTGACGTACGCCCCGCTCACGCCGCGCGAGCACGCGCTGATCGTCGACGGCACCGGTCGCGTGGACGGCTCCGACGTCGTGGTGACGCCGACCGGTGCGGTGCTGCATAGGCCGGCCTCGCACGCCTCCGGGCCGGTCGCCGAGGACGGCTGCGGGCAGGACTGCCGCCCGGTCGGCTGACGGTGTCCGTAGGCTCGACCCATGGAGACCTCGACCACCGTGCTCGTCACCGGCGCAACCGGCTTCATCGGTCGGCGGCTGGTCGAGGAGCTGACCGAACGCGGCACCAAGGTGCGGGCGATGACCCGGCGGCCGGACGACTACGACGGCCCCGGTGAGGCGGTGGGCGCCGACGTCGACGACCCGGCCACGCTGCCGGCCGCGCTCGACGGCGCCGATGTCGCGGTCTACCTGGTGCACTCGCTCGACCACGACGACTTCGAGGAGCGCGACGCCCGGGCCGCCCGCGCCTTCGGTGTCGCCGCTGCCCGGGCCGGGGTCCGCCAGATCGTCTATCTCGGCGGGCTCGGCGAGGACGACGGGGAGCTGTCGCCCCACCTGCGGTCGCGGCGTGAGGTCGAGTCCCTGCTCGGCGCGGGTGGCGTACCCGTCACGACGCTGCGAGCCGCGATCGTCGTCGGCCACGGCGGCGTCTCCTGGGAGCTGACCCGGCAACTGGTCAAGAACCTTCCGGCCATGGTGGTGCCGAGGTGGACCTCCACACGGACCCAGCCCATCGCCGTCGACGACGTGATCCGCTATCTCGCGGGCGTCATCGACAACGAGGGCGCCATCGGAGAGACCTTCGAGATCGGCGGCCCCGACCCGATGACGTACCTCGACATGCTGACCGTCGCCTCGGAGATGGCCAACGGCCGATCGATCCCCGTCATCCCGGTCCCGGTGCTGACGCCCCGGCTCTCGTCGTACTGGTTGGCCCTGGTGACCGATGTCGACGTGACCACCGGACGCAACCTGATCGACTCCATGACCACCGAGGTCGTCGTGCGCGACCGCCGCATCCTCGATGTCGTGCCGGGCGAGCCTCTGCCCTATCGCGAGGCCGTACGCCGGGCGCTGGCCGAACGCCTGGCCGCAGGGAAGGCGATCTGAGTCAGCGTCTCTCAGCCGAAGAGCAGCGGGAGCGCGAAGAGCATCGACAGCGACCAGGCGCAGTGGGTGAGGATCGGCGCGAGGACGCCTCCGGAGGCTCGCCGCTCGAGCCCGACCACGACCCCGAGCAGGATCGCCGCGAAGGTCAGCATCACGTTGCCGGTGGCCAGCGTCGCGATCACGTAGACGACCGACGTCCAGGCGACCGGGTGGCGGGGTACGGCGGCATACACGGCGCCGCGGAAGAACAGCTCCTCCGCGACACCGTTCACGGCGGTCACCACGATGAGGATCGGCAGGGAGCCCTGGTCCGCGAAGTCGACCACCGAACGCACCTGCCGGTCCAGCCAGTCGATCTCGCGCACGACCAGGCCGCCGATCACGAAGATCCCTGCGAGACCGAGGCCGAGCAGGATGGGCGACAGCACCGGCCGGACGAGGCGGTGCTCGGCCTGGCCGCCGGACGGGCGCCAGGTGCCGATCCGGCCGAGGTGCAGCGGTCCGGACACGAAGGCGCCCAGGGCCCACACTCCGGCCAGGGCGAACGTCGCCGGATAGAACCAGACGCTGCCCGGCTCGATGCGCAGCGAGACACCGAGCACGATCGCCCCGAGCACCCCGAAGCCGGCCGCGACCATTTGACGGCGGCGCAGACCAGCGTCGCTCTGACGGTGATCGCGCGGGACCACGTCCCACAAGGACCTGCGCACCCAGCGGCGCACGACACTCCCCTCGTTCCGGTGACGGCGGCGTTCGCGTCCAACCTACGGGACCAGCTGCGAGCGTCCGTTCAGATGATCGCGACGGCGTTGGCCGGGGAGCCGGTCGCGCCGGTGACGTTGAGCGGCTTGACGCTGAGGAACGCCTCCCAACGCTGCAGCTGGTCCATGCGGCGGGCGAGCGGCCCGAGCCGCCACAGCTCACCGAGCGGCATGCCGAGCTTGGCCAGGAACTCCTGGTGCATCATCCCGCGGTCGTTGGGGGCCGACTGGGTGAAGGGCGAGTCCGGGACGGGTGGCAGGCACTCGACTGCGAACGTGTCCGCGGCGAGCAACGCCAACCCGTTGTCCCAGGCCCAGTCCAGCACCTCCTGGCTCTGCGCGATGCCGGTGGCGCGGCGAAGTGCCTGCTGCGCCAGCTTCTGCTCGGCGGTGAGCTCGAGGAACCACTCGCACCATCCGGTGTGGAGCATGACGACGTCGCCGGCACGCAGCTCGATCGCCTGTGCGGTGAGAGCCTGATCGATGTAGTCGTACGGGATCGGCTGACCGGCCTCGTGGTCGAGGGCCTCCTCGCGCCGGGACAGGAGACCGGCGATGTCGACCAGGACGCCCCGGCTGACGATCGGCCGGTCGGCCCAGACCTGGATGCCGATCTCCTCGGTCCCGGGGATGACCAGCTCGTCGGCGGTCCCGGCGTAGAACCCGGCGTCGTCGGCTCGCCGGTGGCGCAGCCCGTCGATCTGGGTCGAGGACTGGAGGTAGTAGCCGTCGAGATAGTCGTCCCGGTGGGCCGGGTGGTTGGCGTAGATGACGTGCTCGGCCGGCTTTCTGGCCTGGGACAACCCGGGCATGAACGCGTTGACCGGGTAGTCCAGCCCGAACGCCTCGCCCAGCTGGACGAGCCCGGCGGCGGCCACCACGGCCTGCTCGTCCGCGAACGACGGCGTGCCGCGCCACGGATCGTCGAAGAGCTCCCAGGAGGTGCCCCTCAGTGGGCCAGGCCGGTCCTGGAGCTCGGCCCGGCTCGGGCGGTCGTGTGTGGTCATCTGTTCGCTCCGGCGTCGTCACGGGCCTTCGGAGCGATGCCGAAGAGGGCGGAGAGGCAGGTGGTGCGGGGGATCGAATGAGTCATCGTGTGTCCGTTCACCGTTCGACAATCACGTGGCTCGTCTCAGTATCTCGCGCTTCACTCTGCCCAGGGTCGTTTCCGATGCCGGGCCGCTCACCTTCCGGCGACGCTGTCTCGGGCGCTGTCCTCTCCGCGTGCAGGTCTCTTCTCTGACTGATCAGGAACGAAGAAGCGTACGTCCTTCCGCCTTTCTAGGCTCGTCTCACCAAACCTGCTCAGGAAGGAAAGACCGATGGCGAACAGCACATTCACCGAGGAAGAGAAGGCCGCGATGAAGGAGGCGGCGGCCGAGCGCCGGACCGCCGCGAAGCGTGGCAGCGGCAGCAAGGAGGCCGAAGCCGACCTGGCCGACTGCCTCGAGAAGATCGAGGCGATGGACGACAACGACTGCGCCATCGGCGAGACGCTCCACCGGATCGTCACGACGCACGCGGCCGACCTCGCCCCGAAGATCTGGTACGGCATGCCTGCCTATGCCAATGCCGTGGCGCCCGCGAGGCGATCACCTGCGACGAAAGAGCCAAAGTAACCATTCCTCGCATTTCAAACTTACTTGCGAAAGTTTCAAAACTTCTTGACGAAGTCTTCCGGGGTCCCTACCTTCTGATGTGACTCGCGCCACATCTCCCGCGGAGGCCCCCATGATCCATGTCCCCCCATCCAGGGCCGTGCTCGGCCCACTCGTCGGCCTGTCGGTCGCGGCCGCACTGCTGGGCAGCGGCCCGGCCACCGCTGCCGAGGCTGAGCTGCCACCCCAGGAACCCGGCGTCACCCTGCGCACCTACGACATGAGCCGGCCGATCGAGCAGCTGTGTACGCTGCGCGCCGGCCAGACGCCGAACGTCGACAAGCTCACCTCGGTCATCGACTACGACTCCCCCGACGACTTCGGCCTCGCCGAGCGGTTCATCTCGCACGCCCTGGCCAACCTGCGTATCGATGCTGCCGGGACGTACGACTTCCGGTTGATCAGCGACGACGGCTCCCGGCTGGTCATCGACGGCTCCGAGGTCATCAACCACGACGGCCTCCACGGGGAGACCGCCAAGGACGGCTCCGTCAGCCTGAGCGAGGGGTACCACGACCTGCGGGTGGAGCACTTCGAGAACGGCGGCGGCGAGGTGCTGCGGCTGCAGTGGCGCCCGCCGGGTGCCAGCGACTTCGCGCTGGTGCCAACCGAGGTCCTGAGCACCGAGGCAGGCGTGGTGCGGGTGACCGCACCGGGCACGAAGTACTGCGAGGGCCAGAACGACACCGCCGGCGACGGCATGCAGCTGGACAGCGTCCACCCGGCGTACGACCTGACCGATCTGCGCCCGGACGGCTTCGAGCCGATGGTGTCCGCGCTGGACTGGGCGCCGGACGGCCGGCTGGCTGTGGTGACCTCCGGGTCGGTGAGCCCGTCGGGCTGGGTGGAGAACCCTGAGCCGGGCGAGATCTTCTTCCTCAGCAACGCCCGCACGGCCAGCGGACCCGAGGACGTCGAGGTGGAGAAGGTCGCGACCGACCTGTTCAACCCGATGGGCGTGGCCGTCATCGGCGAGTCGATCTTCGTCTCCGAGCGCGACCAGCTCACCGAGCTGACCGACCCCGACGGGGACGGCTTCTACGACAACCACCGGAAGGTGGCGGAGTGGCCCTTCGGCGAGAACTTCCACGAGTTCGCCTTCGGCCTCCTCCACGACGAGGAGAGCTTCTACGTCAACCTCTCCGTCGCGATCAACTTCGGTGGCGCGACCACCGACCCCCAGCCGGCACGCAACCGCGGCACGACGCTGAAGATCTCGCGCAAGACCGGGGAGATCACCTACCTGGCCGGTGGGCTGCGTACGCCCAACGGGATGATGCGCGGGCCTGACGGCGACCTGTTCGTGATGGACAACCAGGGTGCCTGGCTGCCCAGCTCCAAGCTGGTGCACGTCAAGCCGGGGCGGTTCTTCAACCACTACACCAACCCGGCCGGCCCGTTCGACGAGAAGCCGGTCACCGGTCCGGCCCTGTGGGTGCCACAGAACGAGATCGGCAACTCCCCGAGCAGCCCGATGATGCTGAACAAGGGCGCGTACGCCGGTCAGATGATCTTCGGCGACGTCACCTACGGCGGCCTGCAGCGCGGCTTCCTGGAGAAGGTCGAGGGTGAGTACCAGGGCGCGGTCTTCCGCTGGTCCGCCGGACTCGAGGCGGGCGTCAACCGCACCCTGCTCGGCCCCGACGGGTCGATCTACGTCGGCGGTATCGGCGAGGCCGGCAACTGGAGCGAGCCGGGCAAGCTCCGCTACGGCCTGCAGCGGATGAGCCCGGCCGACGGCTCGGCGTTCGACATGCACCAGATGCGCGCCACCAGGAACGGCTTCGAGATCCGTTACACGAAGCCGCTGTCGCAGGAGACGGTCGAGAAGATCGCCTCGAACCCCAACGCCGCGTTCCGGATGACCCACTCGCGTTACGCTCCGCGACCGACGTACGGCGGCCCGAAGATCGACGAGCGTCCCCTGTTCGTCTCGGGTGCCGAGGTCTCCGCTGACCGCACCTCGGTGAAGCTCACCGTCGACGGCCTGGAGGAGGGCCGGGTCGTGCACCTGCGCTCGCCGCGGCCGTTCACCAGCGAGGGCGGGAAGGAGCTGTGGAACACCGAGGCCTGGTACACGCTCAACTCGATTCCCGGCTATGAGTCACCGGCTGACCGGGGTTATCTCGAGGCCGAGCAGGCGACCCTGAGGGGCAGCGCCAATGTCGCGGTCGAGCACAACGGTTACTCCGGCTCCGGGTTCGTGGACGGCTTCGGCAACGTCGGCGCCTCGGTCACCTTCGACGCGAAGGTCGCTCGCGCCGGGACGTACCCGGTCCGGCTGCGCTACGCCAACGGCCCCGACCCGGCGCCCGGCACCAAGCGGGTCTCGGTCTACCTCAACGGCACCGAGGTCGAGCCGTGGGCACTGGAGTCCACCGGCGACTGGCAGACCTGGGGCACCGCGACCCGGCCGATGCGGCTGAAGGCCGGCCTCAACCGGATCACCCTGCGCTACGACCAGGGCGACGAGGGGAACGTCAACTTCGACGTGCTCAAGGTCGGAGGCGGCGAAGACATCTGTACGCCGCAGCGACCCGCCCCGGGCTACACGTCGCTCTTCGACGGGACGTTGTCCTCCCTGGCCTCGTGGCGGATGGCTGGACCGGGCTCGTTCGGCCGGCAGGACGACTGCTCGCTGCGTACGACCAACGGTCTGGGCCTGCTGTGGTACGCCGAGCAGGAGTTCAGCGAGTACAGCCTGAAGCTCGACTGGAAGCTGCTCCGCGACGACAACGGCGGCGTCTTCGTCGGCTTCCCCAACCCCGGCAACGACCCGAGGGTCGCGGTCAACCAGGGCTACGAGGTCCAGATCGACGCTTCCGACGCCCCCGACCGCACCACCGGCGCCATCTACACCTTCCAGGGAGCCGACCCGGAGGCCGTCGCGGCCGCCCTCAAGCCCGTCGGGTCGTGGAACTCCTACGACATCCGGGTCGAGGGTTCGACGATCAAGGTGTTCCTCAACGGGACCCTGGTGAACGACTTCACCAGCACCGATCCCGCCCGCGACCTGGCCGGATTCATCGGCATGCAGAACCACGGCGGGGGTGAGACCGTCTACTACCGCAACGTCCAGCTGAAGGACCTCACCGACTGACGCTGGTCCCACGCCGCGCCGGCGTGAGCGCCCCTGCAGGGAGGGAGGG
>NZ_JBHVKN010000090.1:0-19040 GCF_042798075.1 Nocardioides sp. NPDC057772 | reverse complement strand
GTCACTTGTTATGCCGCCTACCGAGCCCAGCACGACCCAGCTCTGAGGTCGAACGCAGGCACTCGGGTCGACTGCCTTCGGGGGCTGAACGGTCCACGACCGTGGCGCTGGGACCCGCTGCCCTAGGCTCGCGTTCATGCCTCGTGCCTTGCAGGTCGCAGTGTGCGGCCCCCGCCACTGCACCGACGACGACCGCACCAACGCTCATGAGATCGGCCGGCTCCTCGCAGAGGCTGGCGCCACCGTCATCAACGGCGGCGGCATCGGCGTCATGGCCCCCGTATCCTCCGGCGCCAAGCAAGCTGGCGGGCTCGTGATCGGCGTACGCCCGGGAGCAGACCCTGGCGACGCGAATGCCGACCTCGACGCTGTTCTGGCCACCAACATGGGTGAGGCGAGAAACGCCATCCTGATCTGGTCTGCCGACGTTGTCATCGTTGTCGGCGGATCCTGGGGCACCCTGTCCGAGCTCGCGCTGGCCCGACGACGACCCGTACCCATCATTACCATCGGGGGCTGGCAGCTGCTCACCGCCGACGGCGAGCCGGTCCCGGACGCTCCACCCGTAGCCTCCACGCCAGAAGAGGCTGTGCGGTTCGCACTTCAGCATCACCCGTAGCCGATTCCCTTAAGCCGCCCGCGCGGGCTTCCGAGAAGCCAGTGGCCTCTTACGATATCGAGAGCCTTCGGGCTACCGCATGATGATTGATGTGCACCCCAAGTCGCCCACATACTCCGCACCCGACCCTGGATTATGGCCGTACCTCATCCTCGACAAGGTGTGCGCCCAGGTTGACGCAGACGCGTCGCAAGCCCGGCTGATCAAGCTCACGAACAACGCCGTCTTTGCCCTTCCGAACAGCCACCTCGTGGTCCGCATCGCAGGCTCGGCCGCGGTCGGACGGAGCGCAGGCAAGGTCGTCGACGTCGCCCGCTGGCTTGAACACCACGACATGCCAACCGTTCGACTCGCCACCGACGTGCCGCAGCCGCTCGATATCGAGGGGCATGCCGTCAGCCTGTGGGAACTCGTGTCCGACACCGGCCGCTCCGCGACCGCCCGCGACATCGGGCATATCCTGCGCCTGTTCCATTCGCTGAATGACGCCCCAGATCTACCCCCGTGGAACACTCTCGGCTTGATTCGCTCCCGTCTGGAGAGCGCCGACGTCCTGAGCAGCGCCGAGCACGGCTTCCTCGTTGAGACGGCCGACAGCATTGCCGCTGACCTCGACGAGGTCGATTTTGTCCTCGCTCCGGGGCCGATACACGGCGACCCCTTTGTCGGCAACCTGATACCTGGACCAGACGGCCCCGTCCTGTGCGACTTCGACTCCACATGCGTCGGCCCGCGCGAGTGGGACCTCACGCCGGCGGACGTCGGTCGGCTCCGCTTCCGCTATCCAGGCGACTACCACGGCCAGCTCGTCGAGGCGTACGGCGTCGACGTCCTCACCTGGGCGGGGTTCCCGGTGTTTCGGCGACTGCGAGAGCTGAAGCTCGTCTGCAGCGTGCTACCTGTGCTCGCCACCAACCCTAGCGTTCGGGAGCAGTGGCGCCACCGATTCGACACGTTCCGCAGCGGGGATCTCGAAGCACGATGGACGACGTACCGCTAACACTCGACACCGGTTCCGCAAGCGCCCCTGGCGCCAAGCTCCCCAACGACTAGCGGAGTCCGCCTGACCTGCGGAAACAAGCGCCGCTCCCCGACCGACCAGCCACAGGATGTCGAGTACGGACATCCGATCGCGCGGGCGTCCGTCTCTCCAGCGCCGCGCGCCGATCTCACGCACTTTGAGCAGGTTGGCGTGGATCCCACACCTTCACGACGTACAAGGCCCTCCGACATCAAGGACCAGCGTCGTGAACATCAGCACCACGATTCTTCCGAAAGCGGCATCGCTCATCGCCGACATCAACATCCGGCCGAACTCCAGCGGGCTGCCCGGCATCGCTCAGCTCCGCGATGTCGTAGGCGCGACGATGACCATCGGTCTGATCTTGGCGGTCTTGGCGCTGATCATCTCCGCGATTGTCTGGGCGCTCGGGGCGAACTCGTCGAACCCCCACCTGGCCGGCCGGGGGAAGTTCGGCGTTCTCGTCGCGCTCGGCGCGGCAGTCGTCTGCGGGGCATCTGTGACGCTGGTGAACTTCTTCTGGAACGTCGGCCAGTCGGTCTGACTGGCGAAGGGGACCGGGGAGCAGCGATGGGTGTGTGCGACGTACCGGCGATCTCGACGGTGTGCAACTCTGCGGATGACGCCGCGAACAGTGTGGTGTCGGCACCGTTCGAGTGGCTGGCCGAAACAACCGGCGCGGCAGCGAAGGCCATGTTCGAGACCGTCTGGACGGTGCTCGACGACACAACGTTCGTCGATGTGACGAGCAGCGGCTATACACAGGTATACAACCTGATCTTCGGCGTCGCGCTGTTCATCATGCTCGGGTTCTTCCTGCTGCAGGTGATCACCGGGATGATCCGCCGCGAGCCGGCAGCACTCACACGGGCCGCGCTCGGGCTGGCGAGGTCAATCCTGGGCTCGTTCGTCGTTCTCACGGTCGTGGGCACAGCGCTCGAGATCACCGACCGCTTGTGCATCGGCATCGTCCATGCCACGGGGAACACGATGGCGGAGATGGGTGAACGGATCGGATTGCTTGTCGCGGGGCTCGGCGGGATCACGATGTCCAACCCAGGTGCCGGCGCGATCATCAACATCTTCCTCGGCACCCTCGCGATCGGCGGCGCATTCCTGGTCTGGCTCAGCCTGCTGACTCGTAAGGCACTGCTCCTGATCGCGGTCGTGCTCGCTCCCCTGGCGCTGGCCGGGTCGAGCTGGGACCACACCCGGGCTTGGGTCGGACGGTGGGTGTCCTTCGTCGTCGCGATGATCGTGTCGAAGCTGGTCATCGTCGTGATCTTCTTGATCGCCGCCACGCAGGTCTCGGCCCCGATCGACGCGGATCTGAAGTCGATCTCCGACCCGATCGCCGGGATCGTGCTGATGCTGGTCGCAGGGTTCGCCCCGTACATCGCGTACAAAGCGATCGGCTTCATGGGCTTCGACATGTATCACGCGATGTCGGCCGAGCAGGAGACCAAACAGGCGCTCAACCGGCCGATGCCGATCCCGGTCAGGCGGCCGCCGGCAGAGGCGAAGCAGGTCCTCGACGGTGGAGCCGAAGACGGCGCGCGCAGTCCGACAACCGGCAAGCCCGCGGCGCCTCAGTCGGCTCCGGTCACGCCGGGTGTCAAGGAAGCTTCCGCTCCTGCAAAGTCAGGCGTTGCGGCGTCGACCGCTCCTCCAGCCGCGGCAGCGGCCTTGATCGGCGTTCAAGCACTTCAGAAGTCTCAGGAGGCCGGGCAACGCGTCGGCCAGGCCGTAGGTGACGCGGGCATGCAGACCACCGCAGCCGCGGCGCCAGACGAGTCGCAGCGTCCGATGCCACAGGTCGCCGACCATACGCTCGACCAACCGAGGAGTGATCGCGCATGGCCGTCACCCTGACGCCAGTCAAGTTCTCCCGGCTGAGCCGGCGCGGCGTACTCCTTGGTCTCTCACTCCCCCAACTCGCCGTGATCGGCGTGGGCGTCTCCGTGCTTGTCGTCGCCTTGTACGCCGGGGGGACCGCTTCTCTGGCGATGGCTGCCCCGGTGCTCGTTGGTTGCGCCGGCCTTGCATGGGGCCGCGTCGGCGGCCGGCACCTGGTGGAGTGGGCACCGATCGTGGCTGTGTGGCTCTGGCGCCGCGAAGGTAAACAACTCGACTACCGGCACAGGGTCGCGAGGCCTCATCGCGTCGGAACGCTGGCACTTCCGGGTGATGCGGCATGCCTGCGCCAGTGGGAGGACCGTGAGACCGGCGCGGCTATGGTGCATGATCCTCACGCCGCCACCCTGACTGCGGCAGTGGGCGTGACGCATCCGGCGTTCGTGCTCCTGGACGCGGCTGAGCAGGAGCGCCGCGTGACGTCGTGGGGCCGGGTGCTGGCCACGGCATGCCGTTCGGGTCGGCTTGCGGCAGTGCAGGTCTCCGAACGTACGCTCCCGGAATCAGGACGGAGCCTGTCTGACTGGTGGACCGCACGCGGCGACCAGAATGCTGGTTGGGCCGCGAAGACGTACGCCGAACTCATCGAGCGTGCCGGTCCGGCCGGTGAGCGGCACGCGAGCACGATCTCGATCTCGCTCGACATGCGGCGCGCTTCTCGTTCGATTCGCGCGGCAGGCGGCGGCAATCGTGGTGCCACTGCGGTGCTTCGTCAGGAGATGCAGACCATGACCGCCGCGCTACGCGCCGCCGACCTGAGTCCGGGCGATTGGCTCACTCCGGGCGACCTTGCACTGACTCTGCGCGCGGCATACGACCCTTCGGTGGCCGCGATCCTCGAACGGCACGGAAGCCTGGGTCGTGACCTCGCCACGGCGGGCCCGCTCGCGGTCACCGAGACCTGGGCGATGCTTCGGTCCGACTCGGCGTTCCACGCAGTGTTGTGGATCAGCGAGTGGCCGCGGTCGCAGGTCTACCCGGGCTTCCTGGCTCCGCTGTTGCTCTCCACGGGCGTACATCGGACCTTTACCCTCCTGTTCAAGCCGATGCGCACCGACGCCGCTTCTCGCGACATTCGCAAGAAGAAGACCGAGTACGTCTCGGATGCTGCTCAGCGGGCGAAGATCGGGCAGATCGAGGACGCCCAGCAGACTGCCGAGTATCTCGACATCCTTCAGCAGGAGGCCGACCTCACCGCGGGACATGGGTTGCTGCGTACGACTGGGCTGATCAGCGTGACTGCTACAGGTCCCGATGAGCTCGAGAGTGCAGTCGCCTCGATCGAACAAGCGGCTGTCCAGGCCTCGTGCGAGACCCGTCGGCTTTATGGGCAACAGGCGCAGGCGTTCGCCGCCGCGGCGTTGCCGTTGTGCAGGTCGAGCGCGAACAGGTGAGAGTCCTCGCCGAGAACGACCTCGCCGATGCCGTACTCCCGCTGATTCGCACCCGCCAGCGCCTGGCCGCGGCGGATGAGGAAGCGATCGCTGAGGTGAACGCACTCGTCGCCCAACTCGCGAAGAGCACCGCCGCCGACCGCGGCTCCAGCAGGAGTTCGACCGCGTCGGTCTGCCCTGACGTAACCGGCACACCTCCTTCACATCCACACAACGCGAAGGAGCAGACGATGCCCAGGTTGGATGACCCCGCCAAGGATGCAGAGGACGCGCGCCAAGCGATGCGCGCCCTCGCGCACACGACGCGTGCGATCGAGAATCCCGCGGATGTCTACGACGTTCTCGGCGCCATCTCGCAGACACTCGCGTCGGCCGAGCAGGTCCTCGATCAGCTCGGCGCGTTTCACGACGGACTCTCCAAGCGCGACATCCGGCCTGTCGTAGCCGACAGCGTCCGAGGCGGGCGCGCGACGTCCTACCAAGTCTCCTGGGAGCTCCACCGCGCCGCTGCTATGACGAGGCAGATCGCCAAGGCCGTCGACCACGCCCACGAACTCGAGGCCAGAGTCGCCTACTCACGTCCTGTCGAGTCGGTTGTACCGACATCACCGAACGCAACTCCCGGGCTGTCGATGTGAGGCAGCATGATGGCGGGCGATTCCAGGCGCTGACGCTGGTCACACCCCACCGAGAACGCCGCCGGGACCGTAAGGCGCGCCAGCGCGAGACCGCACTTCGCGTGACCGAGGTTCAATCAGCACGCCGCTCCAGTAGGCGAGACAAGGCCGCTGCACTGGCCAAGGAACGCGACGCGTACAAAACGGTGCCTCGCGCCGGCGAGCGAGGACCAGTCACCCTACGTACTCCCGGTCGACTCCACATCCCCCGACACCAGGACACCTCCGCGACCTGGGCCGGCGCGTACCCCTTCCTCGCCGAAGGCGGCCTCGGCGCCGACGGCGTCTTCGTCGGCCAAGACCTCTACTCCGGCAGCTCGTTTGTCTACGACCCCTGGGTCTTGTACGCCCGCGGGCAGATCACCGCACCCAACATCGTCCTCGCCGGAATCGTTGGTTCCGGCAAGTCCTCACTGGCCAAGAGCCTCTACACCCGGTCGATCCCGTTCGGACGGCGCGTGTACGTCCCTGGCGACCCGAAGGGCGAGCACACCGCGGTCGCCGAGGCTGTTGGCGGGCGGGCAATCGCGCTCGGCCACGGGATGCCGACCCGGCTGAACCCTCTCGACGAGGGCCACCGTCCCTCCGGGCTGGACGACTCTCAGTGGGAAGCGCAGGTCACCGCAAGGCGCCGCGACCTGGTCGGTGCGCTTGCCGAAACCGTCCTCGGCCGTAGCCTCACCCCGCTCGAGCACACGGCCATCGACACAGCCCTCGCCGCAACTGTCCGACGAGCCGAGGTCCCGGTACTCCCGATGGTCGTCGACCATCTCCTCGATCCCCTAAAGCGCGACGACCCTGACGGCCGGCTTGCCGAAGACGGGCGCCTGGCCGCTCATGCCCTTCGGCGTCTCGTCGCGGGCGACCTCGCCGGCCTGTTCGACCGCCCGTCGACGGTCAGGTTCGATCCGACGCTGCCGATGATCTCGCTGGATCTCTCCCGCGTCACCGAGAACGCCACCCTCATATCCGCTCTGATGACGTGCGCGTCCGCATGGATGGAGTCCGCCCTCCTCGACCCTGACGGCGGGCAGCGCTGGGTGGTCTACGACGAGGCGTGGCGCCTCATGCAGCAACCAGCCCTCCTACGTCGGATGGATGCCCACTGGCGTTTGGCCCGCCACTACGGGATTGCAAACATGCTCATCTTCCACAAGCTCACCGACCTCGACAACGTCGGTGACTCCGGCACCGCGGCCCGCGCACTCGCATCCTCGCTCCTCGCAAACGCCGAGACCCGCATCATTTACCGGCAGGAAGCCGACCAACTCGGCCCCACCGCGACGGCCCTTGGGCTCACCAGCACCGAGCAGGACCTCCTGCCCACTCTCGGCACAGGGCAGGGACTCTGGAGGATCAAGAGCCGATCGTTCCTCTGCCAGCATCAGCTGCACCCTGAGGAGCTCGGACTCTTCGACACCTCGGGTCGTTTCGTAGGGGTTCCCCGTAAGTTCAGAAATTCTGAAGGCACTTCGGACTCGAACTCACGACGGTAGGCGCCCCTCCCCCGAGACGACACCGTCAAGACTGCCTTCTCTCAGGAGGCGTGGGCGTTCGCTCGCGCTTCGTCAAGTCGTTCTCGCAGCCAGGCTGGGATGTTCTCCGGGTCCCGGGGATAGTCTTCGAGATCCAGGCCGTAGAGGGCTGGATCGATTGGTTCGTACCACTCAGGCTCGTCGTCATAGTCGAAGGTCGCCCGGACATCAAGGGACCCGTCGCCGTTGTCCATGACGGTCCACTGAGCGCTGTACCAGCAGCCTCCTCCGGGCTGGTACATCAACTTCCGGAGTTCCTTGACCAGCTTGGAGACTCGGCGTGGTGCCGCCTGACTGCGGTCAAGCGTGCCGTCTGGCCGACGCACGTGGAGGTCGTGCTGACCGTACGTTGACAGTGCTCGGCGGTTAAGGATTAGCGTCGTCCAGGGGCCTTCGACGCGCTCGGGAAGCAGCGCGCCGATCTCGTTGATCAACTCTTGCTGCCGAATCACGGGTGGCACCGGCAGGTCACCTGACATTGTCGAAGTCCTCGTTGTGTACGACGCCGTCGATCGTGTACTCAACGGCAATCATCGTCGGCCTACGGTTGTCTTCCTCGTCATAGTCAACGTACACCCGAAGTTCCACGTCCTTCCCGGCGCCGAGCGCGGTGCGCATGGTCTTCTCGACCTTGTAGTAGTTGTTCGGCACTTTCCCGAACGCCTCCGAGACGGCGCGGTTGAGTTCCTTGAGTTGTGCAATCACGTTAAGGCGCTCCCGCCCGCCCTTGTTGCTGTTCGCAAGAAGGTGTCCGCCGTCGTATCCGGGACCACCTTCTTTGCCGACCTCGCGCTGGATGTGCCCGGATCGGATGCCCTGTTGCATCACGACCTGTGGGTCGTGAGCCTCGATCGGCCAGCCGCGATCGTTGGTCCTGAACACCTGGTGGTCACCAACGACGTACGTGGCGTTGGGCGCGGGCCAGTTGAGGTCTGGATTCGGGTGCTTAGAACCGCCCCACTCGGTCTCGCTGTGCACCATCTCCCCTTCGCCGTTTGTGTAGAAGATCCCCCGGCCAGGGACCTCGTACGCGGTCTTAGGCTCGTGCCCGCTATCGGGGAACTTCGTCCGGGGCCCCAGCGGACCCGTAGTGATCGTGCTCGTCACCGGCGGCGGCGGATACAGCTGTCGAGCGCTCACGCGTAGCTTCGGCCCAATCGGCGCACCGTACTGCCCAATTCGTTGCCCACGAGCTGTTGATGGCCCTTCAGCGACACCCGATGAATCGTGTAGCTCACTCCAGCCGCTCGCGCGGGCGGCGCCCGCTACCGCCGCCGCAGGACGATCCGTGACTCCCGGCATGAACACGACGTGCCGCCCCGCCTCACGCGCTGGCGCCGCGCTTGCCGTCGCCGGCTCGCTATAGGTCGGCTGCGGTTGGTGATCCTGCCATGACCGCCGAGTGCGCCCAGCAGCGAAGGACCACGCGAAACCGGCCCCGTGTCCGCACAGTCCAATCCCGTACGTGGCTGGCTTGGTCATCCGCCAGGCAAACCAGGCAAGGACACCTATGATCATGATCTGGAGCGGCCAGGGCATGCGGGAGGCGAGGATCGAGGTGTCGATGCGGAGCAGGATGAGCGCGACCAGGAAGTAGACCGGCCCCATCACCAGCGGCCCGATGACGCGCTTGAGAGACCCGACCGCCATCTCCCGGGTGCGGTCGATCATGAACAGCACTCCGGCTGCGGGCGCGAACGGGACCACGAGCCGGATCAGCGCATAGGAGAGCAGGATGACCAGGCCGGCGATCAGCAGGTAGCCGCAGACCACGACAACGGCGGCCGCGTTCACTAGCGCAGCGGTGGCACGGTTGGTCCAGTGCTCCCCACGCAGATGCTCATAGGCGACCGGGTCGGCGCGCTCGATCTCTGCGGCGATCTGGGCGAACTGCTTCTGCTTCTTTTTGACGACCTCGGCGCCGTCGCCCGAGGGATCCTTCTGATAGGTCTCGGCCTCCGCCCAGGACAGATGGGTCGCTTTGAAGAGGTCCGGACCGTACTTCGTCGCCGTCTCCGAGTCCGCATCCCCCAGCGCACCGGAGAGCCAAGCCGAATACTGAGTTGACTGGACGATGTCGTCCATCTGACCAGCGACCGCGGCCACGGCCGGGTCCTCGCCCTCTGCGGGTTTCGGGGCGTCGGCATTGAACGCGCTGATGAACGTCGTGGTGACAGTCCGGACCCCATAGTCGACACCGCGCACGGCCTCGGCGGGATACTGGATCAGGAACGAGACCACGAACAGGACCCCGAGCGCCCACGCGCCCGCGTGGACCGAGCCGGCGAACGCCCCCGAGCGAGCACGCCACAGCACCAGCGCGCCAACGATCAGAAGCACGACAGTCATCCACGGCGCCCACACCGACTCGGTGACTGCTCTCGTTGCGTCCACGACAGGCTCGGTGAGGGCCTGTAGCGACGAATCGGGCGCCACGACGGAGTGGAGCAGGGCGTGGGTCCAGTTCGGGATCACACCGGAGATCTCGAGGATGATGTTGCCGACCGCGGTCCCGGCTGAGGCGATGAACTGTCCAGTACACCCGTTCTTGTACGTCCACCACTGCGGCGTCGTCCCGTAGACCGACTCCAGCGTAACGCCCTCATCGGTGAACGGGTCGGCGTCCGCTGAGGGCGGCTTGGTGACCTGGATTGCCAACGAACCCGGGCCACGCGGCGAAGCCGGGATCGGCGGGTCGTCGTTGTCGCACCCCAGGTCAAGGGCCACAGGGCCAGCAGCGACCCCCGGTGCCGTGTAGACCACCGGCGCGAGCGCCAGGCACAGCACAATCAGCAGACGGACCGTGCGCCGCCTACTTCGCGTCGGCTGGCGTTGCGCCCGATCGCTCACCTGACCCCTTCGTACGAATCCTTCAACCCGCCGACTCGTGCAAGGTCACGCTACGTGCGTCTTCCGCGACATGGGTCAGATTCGCAGGCCAGGCCATTCGCGGAGGGAGCATCGTGCAGGTCCAGGCGCTGCGCAACAAGTTCGGGCGTCGACCCCGGATTCACGTTCATTGCTGCGGACCAACGTTGAAGTCGCCTCGCAGTCGGTTTCACCGATCGATCTCGGAATGAGCACCGAGCGGAAAGCCAAAATGCCCTTCGCGCCGTGCATTGCTGAATGCCCAGGGGCCAGGCGCGCACCTTCCAGTACCCACGAGGAGGTCGCCTTGGATGCCCACACGCTTCGCCACGCCATGGACAGCATCATGCTCAAGCTGGCACGCCCGTGGCGGCACCGCCGACCGAAGGAGGCTCCGGTATGCACGTGTCAGTGCCCGGTACCTCACAAGGTGTTCGTCACGGAGCCTCCTGGATACGGCTCGCTGCTCGAGTGCCACGGCGATCACCGCCATGGCATCGCGGTGACGATCGGCATTGACGGGATGCTTCGGGACCTCGACGGAGGTCACGTACGCCCCGGCCGCAGGCCGTCGAGGTGACCGCCGTCGTCGAGGCGTTCGGCGTCATCGGCTCGGTCGTCTCCTTGGTGATGTTCATCCCGCAGGCGACGCGTACATGGCGGTTCCGCAGACAGCCAGAAGCGCTGACAGGGACCTCCAGGATCGGAATGGTTCTGGTGCTCGTCAACGCGCTCGCCTGGGCTGGGTACGGCATCGGTACTGCCGCATACTGGACGGCCATTCCATCCGCCTGCAACGCGCCCCTGGCGCTCGGCGTTCTGTGGCTCCTGCGAGCACGCCGCAGCGGGCACACCTCCCAGTCAGATCGACAGGAGGTTCGACATGCCCAACGACAACCGGACCAACGAGCAGAGGACGGCCGAGCGCTCGGCGAAGCTTGATGCTCTCCATGAGCGACTCACCGCCGCCGTTGAGGGGCTGGTCACCGGCGACGACTGGCGCAGGGCGATGGAGTTCGGCGCACGATTCCGCAGCCGCAGCTTCCGCAACTCCAGACTCATCGAGGTCCAGCACCTGGAGGCGTACAACCTCGGCATGGTGCCCCACCCATTCCCGACGTACGTTGCCGGGTTCCGTCAGTGGCAGAGCCTCGGGCGGTCGGTCATCAAGGGATCGCACTCCTATCAGATATTCGCGCCAGTGACAGGGCGGTTCGCGTCGACCACCCCGACAGACGCGGGCTCGTGGCGCCGACTGACCCGAGGCGAGCACCCCCGTCCTGGCGAGGCCGTGAGGTCCAAGATCGTTGGAGTGAAACTGGCCCACGTCTTCGATGTCTCAATGACCGCTGGCGATCCTTTACCCGAGGTGCCGCAGCCCAAGGTCCTCGCAGGCGAGGCGCCCGACGGACTTTGGGACGGGCTGGCCGACCAGATCACCGAGCGCGGCTACGGGCTCCGCCTGGTCTCGAACAGGGCCGCGATCGGAGGGGCCAACGGGATCACCGACCACCTGAACCGGGAGGTCTCCGTACGCGTCGACATGGACGAAGCAGCCATGGTCAAGACCGCTGCCCACGAACTTGCGCACGTCATCCAGGGCGTCCAGAACGTCGACGGGCCGATGCACCGTGGGATCGCGGAGGTAGAGGCCGAGAGCGTCGCGCTGATGATCGGCGCCGCGCACGGCATGGACACATCCGACTACACGATCCCGTACGTCGCGACCTGGGCCGACCGCGTATCAGGCCAGTCACCGGTCGAGGTCGTCCAAGCCACCGCTGAGCGGGTACGTCGAATCGCAACCACCATCCTCGACAAGCTCGACACTCCGAAGATCAACGACGGCGCTCCACCAGGACTGGATCGCACGCGCCCTGAATCGACCCGCTCCACCGACGCCATCCGACCGCTGACGTCGACTGGGCCGAGCGAGGCGATCGGACTATGAGCGCCAAGCGCAACAAGAACCGCAAGAGCCACGCCAACCGTCCGCGTCGGGTCCCGCCGGTCCTCCCTCGCCTCAAGATCCGCGTATTCGATGACGACGACCTTGTCGTCACGCTCGACGGCTCGCCCTACAGGCTCCCCGAGCACTGGACCGAGCTCGGCCGCGACGCCGTCCCCCGACTCGTCGACCTGGTCGCGGTCGAGCATGGACCCGTCCATGTCCAGGTGACCGAGGCCGACGGCAAGGTCTACACCGACATCGCCACACCGCCCGACTTCGCATCGGCGATCCCAGTCGCCTCCAATCCTCGCGGCAAGAACGACGGAATGTCCGAGTTCGTCGAAGGCGGGTACGTCCCCGGTGAATGGGTCGACGTGGCCGTGATCGTTCACGCAGTGCAAGCCGACAGCCAGGGCTATGCCAGCCTGAACATGCCGCCCGCACTGCTGCAGAGTGTGCGGGGGGACATCGTTCTGCTTGGCCGCGGGTCCGGCACCTACAACCTCATCGAGCCGCGTTGAACGCCAACAGTCGCCCGGTCGATGATCAGCTCGTCAACCTCGTCCTAGGACTTGTCCTTGCTCTGACTGGACTCATGGGGCTTCTCTGGATCGCGGGCGTCATCACCGCATGGGTTCAATCACTGCCGGGTCCTCGAGGAGGTCCCGCCCAGGTGGTCCAGGTGCTGGCACATCCTTTTGCCCCTGGCCACGCTTTCGGCGTGCCCGGTCTCTCCACTGTCGCCTATTGGAGCGCGGTCGTCCTGCAGCTCCTGGCCGTCGCTGGCGTGAGCTGGTGGGTCTGGCAGGTCATGAGCCGGCACCAGCAGGACCTCGCACGCAACCCGCGCCGGCGACCCGGCACGGCAACCGCACACGACGTCGCCGCCACGGCGTCGAGGCGCGCGCTGCTCAAGCGAGCCAACACTCTCCGCCCGTCACTGACACAACCTCGGCCGTGCGAGGTGGGCTACTTGGTTGGCCGCGCTCACGGTCGCGAGGTCTGGACGTCCGTCGAGGACTCGACCCTCGTGCTCGGCCCGCCGCGTTCAGGCAAGGGCCTCCACGTCGTTATCAACGCGATCCTCGACGCGCCAGGTCCGGTGATCGCCACGTCCACCCGGCCTGACAACCTGGCCGCGACGATCACCTGGCGCCAACGCCAGGGGCCCGTGGCGGTCTTTGATCCGCAACGTCTCGCACAGGGCGTACCCGCCGGTCTCCGATGGTCACCCGTCCGCGGTTGCGAGGACCCGCTCGTTGCGATGATCCGCGCGACCGGCCTCGCGTCCGCTACCGGACTGTCCGCGGGCGGCGTCGAAGGCGGTGGCTTCTGGGAGGGCAAGACCCGCACCGCACTTCAGACCCTGCTCCATGCAGCAGCACTCGACCGGCGTACGCCACGAGAGCTCTACGCATGGACGCTCAACCCCTCGCTGGCATCCGACGCAGTGAACATCCTTGCCAGCGCACCCGGTGCTGCCGAGGGCTGGGCCGACTCCCTGGAATCAATGATCCACGCCGACCCGCGTACCCGAGACTCGATCTGGATGGGAGTGTCCCTCGCGCTCTCATGTCTCGCCGACCCACGCGTCGTCGACGCCGTCAGCCCAGCCGACGGCGAGCACTTCGATCCCATCGACTTCCTCAGCGACAACGGCACCCTCTACCTCCTCGCCACTGGTGCAGGAAGCGGCGCCGCCTGGCCACTCGTAGCGGCCTTCGTCGAAGACCTCGTCGAGACCGCGCGCCACCTCGCCGCCCGAGCTCCCGGCGCCCGACTCGACCCCCCGCTCCTGCTAGCGCTGGACGAGATCGGCAACCTCGCCCCGCTCCCCTCGCTGCCAACCCTGATGGCAGAAGGAGGAGGCACGGGGATCACCACCATGCCCGTACTCCAGTCGCTCTCCCAAGCACGTGACAAGTGGGGCGAACACGCCGCTGGAGCAATCTGGGACGCCGCCATCGTCAAGATCATCCTCGGTGGCACGGCCGCCGCCCGCGACCTCCAAGACCTCTCTACCCTCATCGGCGAGCGCGAGGAACGCCACGACACCCACATTGTCGGCGACTACGGCTCCCGCAGCCTTCAGCGTTCAACCCACCGCGTACCGATCATGCCTCCTGACGCCGTCCGCACCCTTCCGTTCGGGACGGGCCTCGTCCTTCCCCGCGCAACACCACCCATCGTGACCGATCTACGTCCGTGGACCGCTCGCGATGACGCCACTGCCCTCCGCCGCGGGCGATCCGCTGTCGAGAGCGCACTCCGACGAGGCGACCAGGAGTAGTCACCGTGACTTCGTCTTCCACTTGCGCGGTGTTGGCTTCTCCACCTCGATCGGACGCACATGAGCAGGATTCATCCACGACTGATAGACATTCATGCTCTCCGGCGAATACGGCGCCGGCTCGCTGGCGTGGATCACCAGGCACTGCCACGCCGAATCCTTACGGGCGCTCAACTTCGACTCGGGAGTCCGTCGCCAGCCCAGCAGCAACCCCGGCGCACTGCGTAACCCGAACTCTCCCGTCATATCCACCCAGACGAAGAACGGCGGCGTACGCGGCACGGGTCGACCTCCCATTACAAACAAACGACCGACCCTCGGCGACCACGATACATCGCACGCATGTTCGATCAGCCCACGGCGCCGACCCCAGTCAAGAAGCAGTCAGCGTTGGGGCACACGTAACGTTGCGCTGCACGCTCTCAGGCGGCACGGTGCTCGGAAATCTGAATGACGGCACATGATGCAGCGCGTAGCGTTCCGCCCATGACCGTCCACGGCGAACCCGGGTCGTCACGACTTCCGAGAGAGCCGCGTCCGGTCCAGCCGGATTCCGCGGCACACCGGTTCCCTGGACTTCAGGATGTTCGAACTGATCTCGACCGACTCCGGATCCATCATCTCGACGTTGGACAGCTGATGCTCACCGTGGGCGGCGGCGAGCTTTACCTTCCGGACCTCTTCATGATGGCCGTGCTCCAACGGAGCTATGGGCTGGTAGACGCTTTCATTGACGCCGTCGACCACCACAACCTGCATGCTGCGGCGCCACTGCTCCGCGTTCAGATCGACTCGTTGTTCCGGCTGAGTTATGTGTGTCGGGCGCCGAGCGTCGACGACGTGGTGAGGGACGTCATGGCCGGCGTCGAATTCCGCCAGATGAAGGATGTAGACGGCAGGAAGCTGTCCGATGGTCGGCTCAAGGATCTGGCGCAGCCGTTCCATCCGTGGACCAAAGATGTCTACGACAAGGCGTCGGGGTGGGTGCACCTTTCTCGATCCCACATGGGTGCGGCCTGGCAAGTCCGAGACGACGTGCTGACGGGTGGTCTGCCCCTGAGGCCCGGGGTAGTGCCGGAGCGGCTTTGGCGGGAGCTGCTGGCCGCGATGCAACGCGCTACCAGGGAGGTGTTGGATTACGCGGACGGGTGGTCGAGCAGGAAGGGCTTGCCTCCCGACCAGTACAGAGACCTGCACGCCGACGGCCATCCGATCGTGACTGTCGAAGGCATGCACTCACCGGGACACGAATAGCCTCGTCGACCTGCTCCAGCGACCGAGGTGTCGTTGGCGGCGGCGACCGCACACCTTGTTCTCGAACGGCGCCTACCACCGAGGTGGCCGAGAACAGGAGCAGGGTGATGACGATTCCCACCCAGATGAGCTTGACCGGGTTCATCGCGACGACACCACAGCTGACATTCACCCAGAGCGGCATTGCCAGGTTCTATGCCCGTGTCGGAGTGGACCACTACCGCCGTGAGGCCGACGGTGCGTGGACCAAGCTCGATCCGACCTTCCACGACCTGGTCATGTTTCGCAACAAGGCCGAGAAGGCATATGAACGATTCCGGCCGGGCGACCACATCGTCGCGTCGGGCTACGTGCACGAGTTCACCCGCGAGCGCAACGGGCTCGAAGAGACGCACGAGCAGTTCGTGGCCAAGCAGATGGGCCATGACGCGGCGAAGACCAAGTACGAAGTGCAGCGGCGCGCGCCGGAGCTCGACTCACGGCCTGACGGTCCAACGCCGCCATCACCGACTCTGCACTCAGTCTGAGGCAGTGACGTGTCCGAGAACGGCTCGATCGCCGACGCGCAGTCCGGGCCTGGGACTCCGAGGTCGAACTCTGAGTGGGAGTTGGGCGCCGAGTACGAGGAACTCTTCGACCCCGTCGACGAGAGTGGCTTCGATACTGCGCCTGACGATCGTGACGACGTCATCCGTCCGGTCAACTGGAACACCCTCGGCCCCGACGAAGCCGAAGCCGAGTGGCGCGATCTGGACAACTGGGTGAAGTTCCTGAAGACGACCTACGGTCTGCCGCCCACCGTCCTCCCGCCGTTGTGGCACCGGCACGACGAACTCGTCTGGGAGCTCTCCGCACTCCACACGCACTGGCGTAACTCGTACGACCCCAACTCATCGGCCTCCGCGCCGGTTGCATGGCATCGCGAGTTCGCAGAAGCCCGCAACCGGCTTCGCGACTGGGTCTCCACCTGCGGCACCCGACTCGACCGGGACCGACCGACGCGGATCGCCGTGTGGCCAGGCGAATCGCCCCGCCCACCTGCGCCGGAATCGCCGATCGCCAACCGCGACGAGGATTTCCGCCTGTTCGTCGCCGCCGATATCGCCACCCGGCGGGGCTGAATCTGGTCTCGACCCGCTCCGCGGCGCCGTTATCCACCGCAATCCAACTGAGGCAGTCGGCGCAGACCGAAACAACGGATCGTCACCAGCGCGACCGCTTCGATGAATCATGAGGCACCCCAATGCTGCTCGCTCACGCCATCGCTCTCGCCGAGACGCGCTCGTACCTGGCCGCCCTCGCCGACCAAGCCCCGACGCTTGCTGCCACCACTGCGTACGACGATGTTCTGCTCTACTTCGACGCGATCCACAGCGACGAGGTGCCGGCGCTCGAACTCCTCCCGCTCATCGAGCCTCGCCTACTCCACGAGCTGACCGAGAAGGCGCTGCTCGACCTCGTACCCTTCGGATTCGATCCGCTACACCTCGAACTCATCCTCGCGATGATCGATGATGCACGCGGACATCCCGCAACAACGCCCACCGACCCGGGCGGCGACCGACCATGACGTACGCCGAGAGCGGCGCCGCCATCCGGGACGGGCTGACCAACCTCCTACGCCAGCAGCGCGTGCAGTTCAGACTTGGCGGCAGCGGCGTACCCGCCCTGCCCGTCGAGACCACCGACGCCGAACGCCGGGACGCCGGGGCTCAGATCCGTCGATTCCGGCAAACCGTTCTCACATGGTGTCACCAAGCGGCCATCGCCGGCGACCCCGAAGCCGACGACCCGTTCCTCGACCACGACCGCGGCTCCCGAACGAGGCGGCCCTACGACAGATTTCGAATCGAACTTCGCCGGGTCATCAGCGCCTCGACCTCCGACCTGCCAACGCTCGAAGAGCTCAGCACCCCACAGGACCTGCCGCTCGTCGAGTCCTGGCGCCAAGTCGCGAAAGGTGCGACACTCGGCGAGCACGACTTCTTCGCCGGCCTGGAGTCCGGCGCTCTCTCCATCCAGCAGGGCCAGACCTTGCTCAAGGACGCCGCCGCGGTCGTCCAGGCGGTGCTGATGCTCGACCGGCGCTATATGAGCACGCCCGGCTGGCAGCACATCCCGTCGCCGGGACGCCTTGCCTGGGCCACGATGGCTACCGCACTCGAAGCGAGCCTAGACCCGCCCGATTACACCGTCGACATACGCGGTTGGCGACCCGCGGCGAGCCTCGTCCGCGGCCCAGCCAAGCCAGGGCTTCTAGGGGTCCTCCAAGCCGAGCACAACCTCCTCGTACGCCTCAAAGCCCTGCCCAGCCCGATCAACCTCAAGAAGGTCGTTCAGTCCCAGCGGCTCATCAGCGCCGCGCTCGCCGACATCACCCCCTCCCCCGCACTCGCCACTCGATGGACCCGCCGAGCCACGACCCACGAGCTCGTCTTCAACGAACTGCGCAACGTCGCCGGCCGAGTCGGCGACGGCATCCACGCCGCCCAAGAGGCGGCGAACATCCGCCTCCGCCTCGACGCACTGCCCGAGTACCTCCGATCCGAGATGCCCGAGCGCGACTCGCCGATCTGGACGGCATTTGACAGCCGCTTCGAGAAGATCGACGCCCGCCTCGCCGACATCATCGAGGCCGGTATCGCTGACAAGACCCTCCTCCGCCGGGCTCACGTCCCGCGCCTCGAGGAGACCAGCCCCGAGCTCGTCAAACCCGTCCGCGTACGCTTCGCCCCCATTGCCGGCCAGCGCGGCACCGACCTCGCAACCGTAGTCCGCGAGCGCCTTCGACCTGCGCCCGCGACGCCAGCCGCACCTCCCGAGGCCGCAACGAGCCGTGCTGAGCTGTTCAGCGCCATCACGTCCCGAGCTGCTGCCAGTGCTCCGAACTCAGCGAGCATTCGCTGACGACGGCTGTGCGTTTAATCGGCACGCAAGAGTCGTACGCCGTCGTGCCCAGAGGGCGTACGCGAGAAGGCCGAGCGATCCGATCGCCAAAACCGGCTGGATGGGTGCGAACCAGTTGAGGGCTCCGCTGACCCCGATCGCCATGACAACGAGCTTGTTGCAGACGGGACACCCGACGGCGAACAACGAGATCACGCTGCCCAAGAAGGTCTTGCCTCCCTGGGTGGTGGGAACTGGAAGGTCTGGATCGCGGACGTACGTCGCAATGAGCGCACCGGTGAGGAGAGCCGATATGGCCCACACCGGATAGTTCCACCACAGCACGGGTGTCATGCGGTGATACCACGGGGTCTGGATGATCCCGGTCGGGATCCCGATCAACAGTGCGGTCGCAATAGCGACGATCCCGCCGATCGTCAGTCGACGTGCCAACAGCATGCCTGCACCCTTTACTCATCGTCGTCATAGATCGCCGTTGTAGCCGCTCGCGCGAGTGGTCGCGACGGTGGCTCATGTGTTCTGCAGGTGGATGCGCGCAAGGACGTGATCCCGCGGCGGGGTGCGCTCGTGAATGCTCTGTGCATGCCTGGTCACAAGCTCTGCCAGATCG
>NZ_JBHVKN010000089.1:0-19469 GCF_042798075.1 Nocardioides sp. NPDC057772 | reverse complement strand
GTCTAGAGACTGATCGCCGCTCGTGGTTAGCCGCGGGTCAGGCGACGTTGTACTTGTCGCCCTCGGGCTTCTCCGGGAGCGCCCAGAAGACGATCAGCACGATGACGCCGACGCAGGTCAGGTAGAGCAGCTGCCACCAGCCGGAGCGGCCGGTGTCGTGGAGTCGGCGCGCGCCGACGGAGAGCTGCGGGATCAGGATGGCGAGCGCGAAGAGCCCGCCGACGATGGAGCCGGCGGTGGAGTCGGCGCCGAGGATCAGGTTGATCGCCATGTTGACGACAAAGGTGAACAGGATGGCCCACCAGAACTCGGAGCGGCTGGCGCGGCCCTCGAAGGTGGCGTACTTCTTGAAGAAACGCACGATGGCGTCGCGGGGTGCCGCGCCGCGGAGCGGCTGGCTCAGGGGCACCTCGCCCACGGGGCCTGCGCCGTACGGCTGCTGCGGGGGCGGGGGCGGCGGCGGGTAGTCGGTCACGTCGGATCTCTCCTCATCGAGATGGGTTGGATGTGCGCAACCTAGTAGGGACGGTCACCGAGGTAAAGGACCGTTACCCCTAGGGTTGACCCATGACCACGCTGGTCCTCGCCTCCAAGTCCCCCGCCCGGCTGCAGACTCTGCGCAGCGCAGGTGTCGAGCCGGTCGTGATCGTCTCCGGTGTCGACGAGAGCAAGCTCGACGGCCTGCCACCGACAGAGCTGGCGCTCGGGCTCGCCGAGCTCAAGCGGGATGCCGTCGCCGGTCGACCCGAGGTTCCCGAAGGTGCCCTCGTGCTGGGCTGTGACAGCGTCCTCGAGCTGGATGGGAAGCCGCTGGGCAAGCCTCACGACCCGGACGAGGCGACCCGGCGCTGGCGAGAGATGCGGGGACGCAGCGGCGTACTCGTCTCCGGGCACGCGCTGATCGACACCGCGACCGGCCGGCAGGTGTCGCAGACCGCCGCCACCACGGTGCACTTCGCCGATGTCACCGACGAGGAGATCGCGGCGTACGTCGCGACCGGCGAGCCGCTGCACGTCGCCGGTGCCTTCACGATCGACGGGCTCGGCGGAGCGTTCGTCACCGGGATCGAGGGCGACCACCACAACGTGGTCGGGCTGAGCCTGCCCCTGCTACGCGACCTGCTCAGCCGGCTCGGTCATGCGTGGCCTGCTCTGTGGAACCGCTGACCCGCTCGCGGCGCTCCGGCGCCACCAGGAGCGTCGCGCCGTCGGCGGCGCCGAGCGCGGCCGCCTCCTCCTCGACGCTGCCGTAGACCTGCGTGTAGCGGATCGGCCGGCCGAAGACGAACCTCCGGAACAGGAAAAAACGGGCGATCTGGCCCAGGAGCACCCCGACGACGTTGGCCGAGAGGTTGTCGGCGATCGCGCTGTCCCAGCCGAACACGCTGCGGGTGAGGTAGAGACACGCCACCGGCAGCAGCATGGTGACAGCGTTGATGACGACGTAGGCGGTGAAGCCGCCGTCGGGGTGGTCCGAGACGCGATGACGGAAGGTCCAACGGCGGCTCAGCTCGTAGCTGATCAGCATGCCGACCGTGTTGGCGATGATGTAGGCCGGGATCGGCTGCCCGTTCATCGGACCGGCGCCCATGAAGAAGCCGTGGACCAGTCCGTTGAACAGCACGAAGGCGACTGCCGTCGCGATTCCGCCGACCATCATGAAGCGGACCACCTCTCCGAAGAGGCGGGTGCGACGCAGCCGTCCCAGCAGCTGTCCCCCGAACACCATGGAGCCACAGTAAACGGTCAGTGGTGAGATGGCCCTTGATTACTTCCCGCGGTTTGTTCAGTGCGCAGTAAGATCCGCACTCACTCGACGGGCAGACCGAGGCCTCTTGCGATCAGCATGCGCTGCACCTCGGAGGTGCCCTCGCCGATCTCCAGGATCTTGGCGTCGCGGTAGAAACGGGCGACCGGATACTCCTCCATGAACCCGTAGCCGCCGAAGATCTGGGTGGCGATCCGGGTGGCGGTGACGGCCGACTCGGTGGCGTACAGCTTCGCCGCGGCGGCGGCCTGCTTGAACTCCTTCATCGTCACCGAACCCGAGTCGAGGCCGGCCTTCATCGCGGCAGCCTCGTACGTCAGCAGGCGGGAGGCGCGCAGCATGACCTCGAGGTCGGCGATCTGGAAGGCGACACCCTGCTTGCGGCCGATCGGGCCACCGAAGGTCTGCCGCTCGCCCGCGTACTCGAGCGCCATGTCGAGGCAGGCCTGGATGCAGCCGACCGCGAGCGCGGCGATGGCGACGCGGCCGTCGTCGAGGGTGGCGAGGAACTGGGCGTAGCCACGGCCGCGCTCGCCGAGGAGGTGGTCGGCCGGCACCCGGGCGCCGTCGAAGGAGAGCGGGTGGGTGTCGGAGGCGTGCCAGCCGAGCTTGTCGTAGCCCTTCTCGGCGGTGAAACCGGGCGTGCCCGAGGGGATCATGATGGTGCTGATCTCGGGCTTGCCGTTCTCCCGGGTGCCGGTGCGCGCGGTGACGGTGACGACCGAGGTGATCGAGGATCCGGAGTTGGTGATGAACTGCTTGGCGCCGTCGACGACCCACTCGTCGCCGTCCAGGACGGCCTTGGTGGCGGTCGCGCCGGCGTCGGACCCGGCGCCCGGCTCGGTCAGCCCGAACCCGGCCAGCTTCTTGCCCGCGACGAGATCAGGGAGCCAGCGCTCCTTCTGCTCGTCGGTGCCGTAGGTGAGGATCGGGTTGATGCCGAGGCCGACGGCGGCCTCGAGCGTGATCCCGATCGACTGGTCGACGCGGCCGAGCTCCTCGATCGCGACGCAGAGCGCGACGAGGTCACCCTCGCCCCCGCCGTACGCCTCGGGGGCGGTCAGGCCGAACAGGCCCAGCTCACCCATCTTGTGGACCACGTCGACGGGGAAGTGGTGATCGCGGTCCCACTGCGAGGCGTGGGGCGCGATCTCCTTCTGGGCGAAGTCACGGACGACAGCACGCAACTCTTCGTGCTCGGGCTGGAGAAAAGCGGTCACGCGCTCCAGGTTAGCGCTTATTAACCTGGAGCGCGAGACCCGCGTCACATCGGAATCAGCGGAACGTGCCGGTGGAGACCGTTCCGGCGATCCTCCGCTGGAAGATCAGGTAGACGACCAGCACCGGGAGCACGGTCATCACCACACCCGCGAAGAGCGCGCCGAAGTCGACGTTGTAGCCCGCCTGCGACGAGAACGACGCCATCCCCTGGGTGAGCACCCAGTTCTCCCGCTGGGTGTTCAGCGCCACCGGGAGCAGGAACTGGTTCCACAGCCCGAGGAAGTTGAAGATCGCCACGCCGGCCATCCCGGGCGCCGCCATCGGCAGCATGATCTGGAAGAACGTCCGCCACTCCCCCGCACCGTCCATCATCGCGGCCTCGTAGACGTCGTCGGGCAACGTCTTGAAGAAGGCATAGAGGAAGAAGACGGTGAACGGCAGCGCATAGGCGACGTACGTCAGGATCAGTCCCGGCAGCGTGTTGAGCAGCCCGAAGCCCTGGAGCACGAAGAACAGCGGCACGATGACCAGGAAGACCGGGAAGGTCAGTCCGCCGAGCATGGAGTAGTAGATGAAGTTGCGCCCGAAGAACTCGAACCGGGCCAGCACGTAGGCGCACATCGCCCCGAGCAGCATCACCAGCACCAGCGCGGTGCCGACGACGATGACCGTGTTGAAGAAGTACGTCCCGATGCCGGCCTTGGTCCACGCGCTGGTGTAGTTCTCGAAGCTCCACTCGGCCGGCAGCGAGAACGGCGAGGACAGAATCTCCTTCGACGTCTTGAACGAGGAGAGCACCACCCAGCAGAACGGCACGATGACGATCACCGACCAGAGGATCAGCATCGTGTGCGAGGTGCCGGCGACGAGCGCGTCGCCGGGCGTACGCCGCTGGCGGTCCGAGCTGGCAGCAACGGGCTTGTCCAGAGTGACGGTGCTCATCGGGCCACCTCCGTAGCGCAAGCGTCAGAATACGGACGCGGCCCGATGAAAGATCCAATGTTCGCTTGCTGACGCTCGCTCATCGGCGTACGTCTCCCTTCTTGTCCCGCCCGCCAGCGAAGTGGAAGACGGCGAAGACCAGGGCGGCGAAGAGCAGCGTGACCAGGGCGAGCACGACGCCCATCGAGGTGGCGTAGCCGAACTGGCTCTTCTTGAAGGCGGTGTTCATCAGGTGCTGGCTCATCGTCAGCGTGCTGTTGGCAGGACCGCCGCCGGGGGCTAGGGCGGCCATGAAGACGTAGGCATCGAGGGTGAGGATGCCCAGGTAGATGTAGGCCGTCTGCACGTTGTCGCGGATGGAGGGCAGCGTGATCGAGATGGCGGTGCGGAAGCGACCGGCACCGTCGATGCGGGCGGCCTCGTAGATCTCCGCGGGGACGCCCTTGATGGCGGCCACGAAGAGCACCGTGTAGAAGCCGATGTTGGCCCAGATCATCACGAACATCGAGGCCGGCATCGCCGCGCGCACCTCGCCGAGCCAGGCGTAGTCCTTGAACCCGTCGAAGCCGAGGCCGGTGAGCATGCCGTTGAGCAGGCCGGCGGCGGGGTCGTAGACCTGCGCCCAGAGCAGACCGATGACGACGGCCGGGACGGCGTAGGGGAAGAACGAGACGACCCGGTAGAAGCCGGAGCCGTTCAGACCACGGACCTGACCGGTGCTGGGGCCCGCAGTGGTGACAACCACCGCGATCGCCAGCGCCGCGACCAGCGTCACCAGCGGCACCACGATCGTCAGCAGTACGTTGTTGCGGAGCGCCTTGAGGAAGGTCTCGTCGTCGAGCAGCTTGGCGTAGTTGTCCAGGCCGACGAAGTTCATGACCGGCGAGAAGCCGGTCCAGTCGGTGAGCGAGTAGAAGAGGGCCTGCCCGATCGGGACCACGACGAAGATGACGAAGACCGCGACCGGAAGGCCGAGGAAGACCGTCATGAACAGTGCCCGGTCGAGGGTGAGCTTGCGTCGACGCCGGCCGGGGGCGGCCCCCCAAGGATTCTCCTCGGAGGGACCGCCCGCCGTCACCGCCATCGTGGTGGATGGGTCCGGCATGGTGTCAGGAAACCTTGAGCTTCTCGATCGAGGAGTCGTCCGCGACCTTGTCGAAGATGCCCTGGACGGCCTTGGTCAGGCCCTTGACGTCCAGGTCACCGGAGAGGAACGAGTTCCACACAACCAGCTCGTCGGCGTTGGTGCCGTAGTAGTCGTAGAACTGGAAGTTGAAGGTGTTCTCACCAGCCGCGTCGAGCATCGCGCTCTGCGACTTCAGCGCCGCGGAGCCGAAGCCGTCCTCGGGGATGGTGTCCTTGACGATGGTCGGCGCGAGCTTCGTCTTGGCGAAGTTGGTCGCGGCCTCCTTCGACAGCATGGCGCGGAGGATCTCCTTGCCGCCGGCCGGGTTCTTCGCCTTGCTCGGGACGATGAACGCCTCACCGGCCGCGGCGCGAACGGCCTCGTACGGCAGCGCCGGGCTGTCGCTGAGCACGAACTCCGGGATGCCGGTCATCTCGAAGCCGGCCTTGGTGGCGTCCTTCATCTCGTTCTCGATCCAGCCACCGCTCGGGTAGAGCAGCGCCTGCTGGTCGTTGGACCACTTGGCCTGCGCGGCGGTGAACTGGGTGCCGGCGCCGCCCGGGATGAACATGTCCTGGCTGACCATCTCGCCGAGCTTGCCGAGGATGTCCTGGATGACCTTGTGGGACCAGATGCCCTTCTCGAGGTTCTCGAGTCCGAGGCGCACCTCGTCGCCGCCCTCCTTGGCCGCCGAGTCGATGACCAGGGTGCGGTAGTAGGTCGCCGCCTCCTTGCCCCAGGTCCACAGGTACTTCTTCTTGGCCTTGGCCTTGGCGCCGAGGTCGAGGGCCTCGTCCCAGGTCTTCGGCGGGGTCCAGCCGTTCTCCTCGAAGAGCGAGGCGGAGTACCACACGCCGTAGAGGGTCATGACGTAGTTGATCGCCACGAACCGGTCGCTGTAGGTGCCAGGCACCTTCACGTTCGGGTAGAGGGTGTCCTCGATCTTGACGCCCTCGTAGCTGTCGGCCTCGAAGACGTCGTCGAGCTCCTCGAGCTGGGCGGCGATCGAGCTGAAGCCGATGAGGTCCGCACCCGAGTTGTCGATCAGGTCCGGGGGCGTGCCGCCGACGAAGCGCGGCTGCAGCTCCGTGGCGATCTTGGTCGTGGCGCTGACCTTGATGTCGGCGTCCGCGAACTCCTTGCCGACGATGCCGGCGGCGAACTCGACGTAGTCGTAGCCGTAGCCACCGTCGAAGATCACCGCGTCGACGGTGCCGTCCTTGGCCATGCCGAACGGGTTGGACGCGGACTTGGTGCCACCGCCGGAGTTGTCGGTGTCGCTACCGGGCGCGCCACACGCTGCGAGCGCTCCGGAGAACGACACGAGCGCCGCGCCGGCGAGGGTGCCGCGCAGAAGGGTCCGGCGGTCGAGCCGGTGAAGCTGCTGGGACATCGTGCTGCCTTCTTTCGGGTGGGTTCCTCTTTACTTCTTCTTACGGGGGTTCAAGCCATGCTTCCGATGCGCTCGCCGTATCGAGCCTTCAACGCATCGTTGTGCTCATCGCCACCCGGGATATTGGCGGAGAGATAGAGGGGCGGGGTCTCGCCGGCCTCCTGGATCCTGGCGGCGGTGCCGAGGGTCAGGAGCTGGGCGATGTAGGCCGCCGTGATGGAGGAGACGGCGCCGGCGAGGACGCCGCCGTCGCCGACCGGGACCGTCGCGTCGCCGAAGGGAGCCAGGTTGTCGATCACCACGTCGGCGATCTCGGCAAGGCGCTTGCCGCTGGGGTGCTTGGGGGTGACCGCGTTGGTGTGCTCGAGGCTGGTCACCGCGATCACCTTGTGGCCCTTCTCCTTCGCGTGCAACGCGATGCCGACGATCGAGCCGTTGACGCCGGAGTTGGATGCGATCAGGAAGACGTCCTCGGGGTGGAACTCGTGGAGGCCCCAGAGCTCGTCGGCGATGTTGGTGTCGCGCTCGAGGAGACCGCCCTTGAGGTCGCTCGCCGGCCGGTCGCCCTTGAGCACGGTGTCGCGCAGAGCGATGGCGTGGGTGGGGATCAGACCACCTGCCCGGCCGGCGATCTCCATCGCGAACGCCTGGGAGTGGCCGGTGCCGAAGGCCTGCAGCACACCGCCGTTGCGGATGCTGTTCACCATCACCTCGACCGCCTCGTCGAAGCCACCGGACTGGGCAATCGACTGCAGCTCGGACAGGCGTGTGCGAACCTGCTCGTCGAAGGCTCCGAACACGTCTCTGGTCAATTAGTCCACCCACCTAGCAAACTCGCGCCGCGACTGTATGCCGAGGCCTGCGCTCGAAAACTATTTGGAGAGAGTACGCCTGGCAATGGTTTTCTGTTACGAAAAGGTGTCAATGAATAACAACTACTTGGGCCTCGACGCTGGAGGCACCAGCACTCGGGCCGTCGTCGTCTCCTCCGACGGACACTGCCGAGGCATCGGGAAGGCCGGCAGCGGCAACCCGACCTCCGCCGGCGTCGAGGCCGCCACCGCGGCGATCAAGGACGCGGTCACCCAGGCCGTGACCTCCGCGAAAGCCGGTCCGGTCGCCGGCGCCGCCCTGGCGGTGGCAGGTGCCGGCGCCGCCGGCCACCGGGCGGCCATCGTGGCCGCCCTCTCCGGGCTGGTCGCGAGCGAGCCGGTCTTCGAGTTCGACGTGCTGGCTGCGTACTTCTCGGGAACTGCGGCCCCGGACGGCTATGTGCTGCTCTCCGGCACAGGGGCGTCGGCGGTGCGGGTCGAGGACGGCCGACTGGCCGGCATCTCCGACGGGCTGGGCTGGCTGCTCGGCGACGTCGGGTCGGGCTTCTGGCTGGGCCGGGAAGCCGTACGCGCCGGACTGGCGCCGCTCGACGGGCGGGGGCCGACCACCTTGCTCACCGGCCTGCTGCTGGACCGGCTCGGGATCGCCGTCGACGACCGTCGGCAGGGTGGCCGGACCACGACGCTCGTCACGGCGACGGCCGCTCTCTACGCGATGCCGCCGTTGCGGCTGGCCGACTTCGCGGCACTCGTCTTCACCGCGGCGAGCTCCGGAGACGGGGTCGCCGCCGGCATCCTCGACCGGGCGGCCGCCGGACTGGCGGAGACGCTGGCGGCGGTGCGTACGCCCGATGTCGACGGGCCGCTGGTCGCCGCCGGAAGCGTCCTGGCCCGGCAGCCGGACTTCGCCGCCCGGGTCGCCCCCGGGGCCGTCGTCGCCACCGACGGGCTGGCCGGAGCCGCGGTGCTGGCGCTGCGTCATGCAGGCGTCCACGTCGACGACGAGACCTACGCACGGGTAACCTCGTCACTCGCCCAGCTCACCCAAGTGTGACAATCGTTACTACGGACGTCTGGAGCCAGGGCCCGATGGGCTCCCCTAGCATGTCCTTGCATTCACGATGGAGGAGTTCTCGTTGAGCAAGCCACTGACAAAGGTCCTGATCGCCAACCGCGGTGAGATCGCCGTCCGAGTGATCCGCGCGTGCAAGGACGCCGGAATCGGCTCCGTAGCGATCTACGCGGACCCCGACCGTGACGCGCTCTTCGTGCGCCTGGCCGATGAGTCCTACTCACTCGGCGGAGCCACGCCGGCGGAGTCCTACCTGTCCATCGAGAAGATCATCGATGTGGCACGCCAGTCCGGCGCGGACTCGGTCCACCCGGGCTACGGCTTCCTGGCCGAGAACGCCGACTTCGCCAAGGCCGTGATCGACGCGGGCCTGACCTGGATCGGTCCTTCGCCCGAGGCGATCGACGCGCTCGGTGACAAGGCGAAGGCCAAGCAGATCGCGCTCAAGGCGGGCGCGCCGCTGGCCCCGGGTCTCAAGGACCCGGTCAAGGACGCCTCCGAGATCGTCGCCTTCGCCCAGGAGCACGGTCTCCCGGTCGCGATCAAGGCGGTCTTCGGTGGTGGCGGTCGCGGCCTGAAGGTCGCCCGCACCCTGGAGGAGATCCCCGAGCTCTACGAGTCGGCCGTCCGCGAGGCCGTCGGCGCCTTCGGTCGTGGCGAGTGCCTGGTCGAGAAGTTCCTCGACAAGCCGCGCCACGTCGAGACCCAGTGTCTGGCCGACCAGCACGGCAACGTGGTCGTCGTCTCCACCCGCGACTGCTCGCTGCAGCGTCGCCACCAGAAGCTGGTCGAGGAGGCCCCCGCACCGTTCCTGACCGACGAGCAGAACAAGCGCCTCTACGAGTCCTCCAAGGCGATCCTGCGCGAGGCCGGCTACGTCGGCGCGGGCACCTGTGAGTTCCTCGTCGCCGCCGACGGCACCATCTCCTTCCTCGAGGTCAACACCCGCCTCCAGGTCGAGCACTGCGTCTCCGAGGAGGTCACCGGCCTCGACCTCGTCCGCGAGATGTTCCGCATCGCCGCAGGTGAGGAGCTGGGTTACGACGACCCCGAGATCCGCGGCCACTCGATCGAATACCGCATCAACGCCGAGGACGGCGGCAACAACTTCATGCCGGCCCCCGGCACCCTGACCGAGTGGGCCCCGCCCGCCGGCCCCGGCGTACGCCTCGACGGCGGCTACGAGAAGGGCGAGACCATCCCGGGTGCGTTCGACTCGCTGATCGCGAAGCTGATCGTCTCCGGCCGCGACCGCACCCAGGCACTGGAGCGCTCGCGTCGCGCCCTGGACGAGTTCAAGGTCGACGGCATGCCGACCGTCATCCCGTTCCACCAGGCCGTCGTCAACGACCCCGCCTACACCGCCGAGAACGGCTCCTTCGACGTCTACACGACCTGGATCGAGACCGACTTCGACAACCAGATCAAGCCGTACGCCGGCGCTGCCGGTGAGGCTGAGGAGGCCGGCGAGCGCCAGACCGTCGTGGTCGAGGTCGGCGGCAAGCGCCTCTCGGTCTCGCTCCCCGCAGGCCTCGGCGGGCTCGCGGTCGGCGGTGGTGCCGGTGCCGCGAAGAAGCCGAAGCGCTCGGCGAAGAAGTCCGGCGCGGCCGCCTCGGGCGACTCCGTCGCCTCGCCGATGCAGGGCACCATCGTCAAGATCGCCGTCGAGGAGGGCCAGGAGGTCGCCGAGGGCGACGTCGTCGTGGTCATCGAGGCGATGAAGATGGAGCAGCCCCTCAAGGCTCACAAGTCGGGCGTCATCACCGGCCTGAACGCCACCGTGGGCGAGACCGTCGCCAACGGCGCGGTCATCGCCGAGATCAAGTAGTTCGAAGAACTGGCGGCGGCTGTTCACCGATGTGACTCGGTGAACGGCCGCTTCCTTTGTGGAGCGTCCGAGACGGCTACCATGGCCCCGTGACCTCATCCGCAGCACGCCGCCACGATGCGACGCTCCACGGCCCCGTGGGTCGAGTCGTCGCCTCCAAGCGTGCTGAGCTACTGGATGTGCTCAGCCGACACGGCGTCCGCAACGTACGCGTCTTCGGCAGCGTCGCGCGCGGCGACGACCGTCCTGACAGCGATGTCGACCTGCTGGTCGACTTCCCGCCGCACACCAGCCTCTTCACCATCCTCCGCATGCAGGACGAGCTCGAAGAGATCCTCGGAACACATGTGGATCTGGTCTCTGAGTCAGGCCTGCAGGCTCGGATCCGAGCTCGCCTCGAGCGCGACCTGATCGCCCTGTGAGTCGCTCAGCCCAGGAGCGTCTCGACGACATCGTCGAGGCGGTGACCGCCATCAGGAACCATCTGGCGAAGGGCACACTCGAGGAAGAAGTCGTCGTCGACGCCGTCCGGATGCGTCTCCTCGAGATCGGCGAGGCGGTCAAGTGCCTCGACAGCGCTGTCCTCGCCACTGAACCCGACATCCCATGGAAGCAGATCGCCCGGATGCGCGATCATCTTGCGCATCGCTACTTCCTGAGCTCGACCGACATCCTCGCGGAGACCGTCAAGACTGACCTGGGTCTGCTGCTGGCCGCCACGCAGCGGCTGCGCGACAGAGTCGACACCGGCAACTGACTACTCGGCGAGGCCCAGCGTCTGGGCCAGGGTCGCCAGATGGAGCTCGAAGAGGCCGGCGGGGTCGCCGAAGCGGTCGGGGCCGAACTGGCCGAACACCTCGAAGCTGACGCGGCCGAAGAGGCTGGTCCAGACGAGTACGCCGCGGGTGAGCGCGGCATCGGGCAGGCCGAGGCCGAGCTGGTCGCGGATGCCCTGCAGCCCGGTTGCCAGATCCGGCGAGATCTCCAACGGCTCCTCCGGCACGGCCAGCAGGCCGACGGCGAGCGCGCCGGCGCACACCCGCAGCATCGCGGTCGGGACGCGGGTGCCGGGCACGCTGGTGCGCTCGTCCGGGGCGGCGTAGCCGGGGACGGGCGACCCGAACAGCAGCGCGTACGTAGCCGGCTCGGCGAGCGCCCAGGTCCTGACCGCGCGGCCGAGCGCCAGGAACTGGGCGCGGTGGTCGTCCTCGGGAGCCGAGGCGACGGCGGCGTCGACAGCGTCGCCGAGCTCGTCGTACCCGGAGACGAGGAGCAGGGTCAGCAGCTCGTCGCGGCTCTTCACGTAGCGGTAGACCGCCGAGGAGACCACGCCGAGATCGCGGGCGACCGCGCGCAGCGAGAGCGCAGCGGCGCCGTGGATCGCCAGGTGCTCACGGCCGATCCGGACGATCTCGTCCATCGTCTGCGCTCGCGCCCGTTCACGTGGGGTGCCGTCTCGTGAGGTGGCTGTCATGGCGCCATCGTGTCCCGTCTGAGAGAGCGCTGTCAACAAAAGTGAGCACTGCTCTTGCTTTTCTCACAGCGCCCCGTCAGACTCGTTTCGAGAGCAGTGCTCTCGAAATCACCTCGCACCCAGGAGACAGCCATGAACAGCACCTACCTCGTCATCGGCGCCGGCCCCGTCGGCACGACCATCGCCCAGCAGCTCGCCGCCCGCGGCGACCGCGTCCGCCTCCTCACCCGCTCCGGAAGCGGCCCGGTGCACGCGAGCATCGAGCGGCTGCGCGGCGATGCCGCCGATGCCGAGACCGTCACCGAGGCGGCCACCGGAACCCGCGCCGTCTTCCACTGCATGCACGGCAGCGCCTATGCCGCCGCCACCTGGCGCGCCGAGCTCCCGCGGGCCGAGAAGGTCGTGCTCGAGGCCGCCGGACGCGCAGGGGCCGTGGTGGTCTTCCCGGAGAGCCTCTACGCCTACGGCCACGTCACCGGGCCGATGACCGAGCAGACGCCGCGCACCGCCGACTTCGGCAAGCCGGCGGTGCGGGTCGAGCTGCTCCGCGCCCGTGACGCCTCCCCGACTCCGACGGTCAGCGTCGCGGCCTCGGACTTTTACGGCCCCGCGGTGCGTACGGCTCATGCCGGCGAGCGGATGGTCCCGACGGTGCTGGCAGGCCGCACCATGCGCGTCCTCGGCGACCCGGACGCGCCGCACTCGTGGACGTACGTCCCGGACCTCGGTGCCGCGATGATCAAGGCGGCCGACGAGGAGAGCTTGTGGAACTCCTTCCTGCACGCGCCCACCGCGCCGGCCGTCTCCCAGCGGGACCTGATCCAGCTCTACGCCGACGTGGCCGGGGTCGCGGCACCGAAGGTTGGCCGCATCCCCACGTGGGCGATGAAGGCGATCGGCGTGGTGCACGGGGGCACCCGGGAGCTGGCCGAGATGATCTACCAGTTCGACAAGCCGTTCGTGATGGACTCCTCGGCCAGCGAGTCCCGGCTCGGCCTGTCCCCGACCCCGCTCGAGACCGGGGCCAAGGCGACGGTGGACTGGTGGCGTACGCAGGCCTGAGCAGACCGGCGCCCGAGCTAGCGAGCGCTCCAGCCGCCGTCCATGGCCCACGAGGCTCCGGAGACCATCGAGGCGTCCGGGCCGGTCAGCCAGCCGACCAGGGAGCCGACCTCGTCGGGCTCGACCAGGCGCTTCACCGCAGCGTCCTGCAGCAGCACCTTCTCGACGACCTCGGTGGCCGCGATCCCGTGCACGCGAGCCTGGTCGGCGATCTGCTTCTCCACCAGCGGCGTACGCACGTAGCCGGGGTTGATGCAGACGCTGGTCACGCCGTGCGGACCGCCCTCGAGGGCGGTGACCTTCGAGAGGCCCTCCAGCCCGTGCTTGGCCGAGACGTAGGCGCTCTTGAAGGGCGAGGCGACCAGGCCGTGCACCGAGGAGATGTTGATGATGCGGCCCCAGCCGTTGGCGTACATGTGCGGCAGGGCGGCCCTGACCAGCAGGAACGGCGCGACGAGCATGATCGAGTGGATCCTGCGGAAGTCGTCGGGGTCGAACTCCTCGATCGGGCTCACCCGCTGGATGCCGGCGTTGTTGACCAGGACGTCGACCTCCAGGCGGAGGTCGTCGAGCTCGCGGGTGGCGGTCAGGTCGACCACCCACGCCTCGCCGCCGATCTCGTCGGCGAGGGCGTGGGCGGCGTCACCGGCCAGGTCGGCGACGACGACCCGCGCGCCCCGGGAGGCGAGCTCGCGGGCCACCGCCGCGCCGATCCCCGACGCACCGCCGGTGACCAGGGCCCGCCGGCCCTGCAGCGTACGTTCGGAGACGTCGGCGGCGGCGCCCGAGACGGCGGAGATCACGCGGCGCTCACCTCGCGCTCGGCCATCCGGTCGGCGTCGGCACGGTCCAGGGTGCGGAGCGAGGTGCCCTTGGTCTCCTTGAGGGTGAGCACGACGAGCGCGGTGACGGCGCCGGCCACGGCGAGGTAGATCGCGGTGTTGGTCCAGGTGCCGGTGTCCTTGAGCCAGGCGATGGCCAGCAGCGGCGCCAGCGAGCCGGCGAAGATCGAGGTCACCTGGTAGGAGATCGAGACGCCGGAGTAGCGCATCCGGGTCGGGAACATCTCGGCCATGATCGCGGGCTGGGTGGAGTACATCAACGCATGGATGGCCAGGCCGGCGACCAGCGCGGCGACGATCGCGACGTTGCTCTTCGTGTCGAGCATCGGGAAGGCCCAGAAGCCCCAGGTCGCACCGAGCACGGCACCGGCGAGGTAGACCGGCTTGCGACCCACCCCGTCGGCGAGCCGGCCGACGGCGAGGATGAAGAAGAAGTGGCAGGCGTGCGCGATGGCGACCAGGCTGAGCAGCGCCCCCTGCTCCATCTTCTGGTCCTCGACCAGGTAGACGATCGAGAAGGAGACCACCAGGTAGTACATGATGTTCTCCGCGAACCGCAGGCCCATCCCCTTGAGCACGCCGAGCGGGTAGCGGCGCAGCACCTCGAAGACGCCGTAGCCGGCCGAGGCGGCGTCGGCCTGCTCCGCCTTCGCCTCCTCGAAGATCGGCGAGTCGGTGACCGAGCGGCGGATGAAGTAGCCGACGAGGACGACGACGGCCGAGAGCCAGAAGGCGACGCGCCAGCCCCAGGACAGGAACGCGGCGTCGGACAGCGTGATGGTCATCAGCGTGAGCACCAGCGTGGCCAGCAGGTTGCCGACCGGCACCGCTGCCTGCGGCCAGGCGGCCCAGGTCGCCCGGCGCTCGTCGGGAGCGTGCTCGGCGACCAGCAGGACGGCACCGCCCCACTCGCCACCCAGCGCGAGCCCCTGCACGAAGCGGAGCAGCACCAGAGCGATCGGCGCGGCGATGCCGATCTGGTCGTACGTCGGCAGGCAGCCCATCAGCACGGTGGCGACACCGATCAGCATGATGGTCAGCTGCAGGGTGTACTTCCGGCCGAGGCGGTCGCCGATGTGTCCGAAGACGACACCGCCCAGCGGGCGGGCGACGAACCCGATGGCATAGGTGACGAAAGCCGCGATGATCGCGTCGTAGGCGTTGCCGGTCGCCGGCATGATCACCTTGGCGAAGACCAACGCCGAGGCGGTGGCGTAGAGGAAGAAGTCGTACCACTCCACTACCGTGCCCGCCATGGAGGCGGCCACGGTTCTACGGAGCAGCGTCTGCTCGTCGGCTGGAGGATCGGTGGGGGCGGTGGCGCCCGGCTGCGTCGTGGACATGGCTCGGAGTGTGACAGGGGTCATAATGTGCTTGCAACGCGCATGTTGGCACACGGCATGAACGGAAATGCACACTCGACGGTAGGGTGGCCGGATGTCCACCTCTTCGCCGACGATGCCGTCCGCCGACCAGCTGCTGGTGCTGCTGGAGGTGGCCCGCAGCGGCCGATTCACCACCGCCGCCCGCTCGCTGGGCCTGACCCACACGACGGTCAGCCGCAACATCTCCGCCCTCGAGCGCGCCCTCGGCGGCCGGGTCCTGGTGCGCGGCTCCGACGGGTGGGCGCTGACCGCCCTGGGCGAGCGCGCGGCGCGGGCGGCCGAGGGCGTCGCCGAGTCGCTGGCCCGGCTGGCCGCCGACGAGCCGGCCGACCCGGTGGCCGGTGTGGTCAGGATGTCGACGACCGACGGGTTCGCTGCGTACATCGCCTCACCGGCGGTAGCGGCGCTGAGGCAGGACCATCCCGAGCTCGCGGTCGAGATCGTCACCGTGACGCGGCAGGCGGCCCAGCACCGCTCCGGCGTCGACATCGAGGTGGTCGTCGGTGAACCGGCGGTCATGCGTGGCCGCGCGCTCCACCTGGGCGAGTACGAGCTCGGTCTCTACGCCTCTCCCGCCTACCTGGAGCGCCACGGCACCCCGGCCACGATCGAGGAGGCCGTACGCCACCGCCTGGTCTACTTCGTCGACTCGATGCTCCAGGTCGACGACCTCGACATCCCCCGGCGGCTGCTTCCCGGCATCCGCGACGCCGTCACCTCGACGAACGTGTTCGTCCACGTCGAGGCGACCCGTGCCGGCGCCGGCCTGGGCCTGCTGCCCTGCTTCATGGCCGACCGTCACCCCGACCTCGTCCGGATGCTCCACGAGGAGATCCACCAGCGGCTGCCCTACTGGGCGGTCGTGCATCCCGAGTCGTGGCGCCGGCCGGCCGTGGCCGCCGTCGTGGGTGGCCTGCGGGAGCAGATGGCTGAGCAGCAGCGCGCTCTGCTCGGCCGGACCCGCGATGGCGCCCCGAGCTGAACGACGCAGAGACTTGAACTTCACAACTTCTTAACGTCCACCAACTGGGCGAAATCGTCCCATAACCTGGACGACGCACTCTGGATGGGTACCGTGGCGGCCATGTTCAAGAAGGTGTTGGTTGCCAACCGCGGCGAGATCGCGATCCGAGCTTTCCGTGCAGGCTTTGAACTCGGGGCCAAGACGGTCGCCGTGTTCCCCTACGAAGACCGGGGCTCAGAGCACCGGCTGAAGGCCGACGAGGCCTACCAGATCGGCGAGCTCGGCCATCCCATCCGGGCCTACCTCGATCCCAACGCGATCGTCGAGGTCGCCAAGCAGAGTGGCGCAGACGCCATCTACCCCGGGTACGGGTTCCTCTCCGAGAACCCGGCGCTGGCGGAGGCCTGCGCCCGGGCGGGGATCACGTTCATCGGGCCGTCGGCGGAGGTCCTCACGCTCACCGGCAACAAGGCCACCGCCATCGCGGCGGCGAAGGCCGCCGGCGTACCCACCCTGCAGTCGGTCGAGCCGTCCACCGACGTCGACGCGCTCGTCTCCGCCGCCTCCGCGCTTCCCTACCCGCTGTTCGTGAAGGCGGTCGCCGGTGGTGGCGGCCGCGGGATGCGGCGGGTGGACGACCCGGAGAAGCTCCGCGAGGCCGTCGAGACCTGTATGCGCGAGGGTGAGGCCGCCTTCGGTGACCCGACGGTCTTCATCGAGCAGGCCGTGGTCGAGCCGCGTCACATCGAGGTGCAGATCCTCGCCGACGGCGAGGGCAACGTCATCCACCTCTTCGAGCGTGACTGCTCGGTCCAGCGCCGCCACCAGAAGGTCGTCGAGATCGCGCCCGCACCGAACCTCGACCCCGAGCTGCGCGAACGCATCTGCGCCGATGCCGTGCGGTTCGCCAAGGAGATCGGCTACTCGTGCGCCGGCACGGTCGAGTTCCTGCTCGACCCGAACGGCAACTACGTCTTCATCGAGATGAACCCCCGCATCCAGGTCGAGCACACCGTGACCGAGGAGGTCACCGACGTCGACCTGGTCCGCTCGCAGATGCGGATCGCCGCCGGCGAGACGCTGGCCGACCTCGGCCTGTCCCAGGACTCCGTGCAGCTGCGTGGTGCGGCGATGCAGTGCCGGATCACCACCGAGGACCCGGCCAACAACTTCCGTCCCGACACCGGGATGATCACCACCTACCGCTCCCCCGGCGGCGCCGGCATCCGCGTCGACGGCGGCACCACGTACGCCGGTGCCGAGGTCTCGCCGCACTTCGACTCGATGCTCGCCAAGCTCACCTGCCGCGGGCGCACCTTCGAGGACGCCGTCACCCGCGCCCGCCGGGCCGTGGCGGAGTTCCGGATCCGCGGCGTGGCGACCAACATCCCGTTCCTGCAGGCGCTGCTCGACGACCCCGACTTCATCTCCGGCTCGATCACGACCTCGTTCATCGAGACCCACCCGCAACTGCTGACCGCGCGAGCCTCCGGCGACCGCGGCACCAAGCTGCTCACCTACCTCGCCGACGTGACCGTCAACCAGCCGCACGGCGCCGCGCCGGTCTCGCTGCACCCGGTCGAGAAGCTGCCGGCGATCGACCTGTCCGTCGCGCCGCCGGCCGGCTCGCGTGACCTGCTGCGCGAGCTCGGGCCGGAGGGCTTCGCGGCCGCACTGCGTTCTCAGGAGGCGGTGGCGGTCACCGACACCACCTTCCGCGACGCCCACCAGTCGCTGCTCGCGACCCGCGTCCGCACCACCGACCTGCTCGGGGTCGCCGGCCATGTCGCCCGGCTGACGCCGCAGCTGTGGTCGCTGGAGGCCTGGGGCGGGGCGACGTACGACGTGGCCCTGCGCTTCCTCTCCGAGGACCCCTGGGAGCGGCTGGCACAGCTGCGCGAGGCGATCCCGAACATCAACCTGCAGATGCTGCTGCGCGGTCGCAACACCGTGGGCTACACGCCCTACCCGACCGAGGTCACCGACGCCTTCGTCTCCGAGGCGGCTGAGACCGGGATCGACGTCTTCCGCATCTTCGATGCTTTGAACGACGTCTCGCAGATGCGGCCGGCGATCGACGCGGTCCGTGCCACCGGGACCGCCGTCGCCGAGGTGGCGCTCTGCTACACCGGCGACCTCTCCTCCCCGGACGAGAAGCTCTACACGCTCGACTACTACCTGCGGCTGGCCGAGGAGATCGTCTCGGCCGGGGCGCACGTGCTCGCGATCAAGGACATGGCCGGTCTGCTGCGGGCACCTGCCGCGCGCACCTTGGTCACCGCGCTCCGGGAGCGGTTCGACCTGCCGGTCCACCTGCACACCCATGACACCGCCGGTGGCCAGCTGGCCACGCTGACGGCAGCGATCGAGGCCGGTGTCGACGCCGTCGACGCCGCGACCGCGTCCATGGCCGGCACCACCTCGCAGCCGCCGCTCTCCTCGCTGGTGGCGGCGACCGACTACACCCCGCGAGCCACCGGGCTCTCGCTGGCGGCGGTCAACTCGCTCGAGCCCTACTGGGAGGCCGTACGCCGCGTCTACGCGCCGTTCGAGTCCGGGCTGCCCGCGCCGACCGGCCGGGTCTACCGCCACGAGATCCCGGGTGGCCAGCTCTCCAACCTGCGCCAGCAGGCGATCGCGCTCGGGCTCGGCGAGAAGTTCGAGCAGATCGAGGACATGTACGCCGCGGCCAACCAGATCCTCGGCCGCGTCCCCAAGGTCACCCCGTCCTCGAAGGTCATCGGCGACCTTGCCCTCTCGCTCGTCGCGGCGGGTGCCGACCCGGCCGCGTTCGAGGCCGACCCGGCTGCGTACGACATCCCGGCCTCGGTCATCGGCTTCCTCAACGGGGAGCTCGGCGACCCGCCGGGCGGCTGGCCCGAGCCGTTCCGCAGCAAGGCGACCGCGGGACGCACCTGGAAGGAGCCCTCGCCGACCCTGTCCGCCGAGGACGCCGCCGGGCTCGTCTCCGACCGTCGCGGCACGCTCAACCGGTTGCTCTTCCCCGGCCCGACCAAGGACTTCACCGAGGCGCGCTCCAAGTGGGGCGACGTGTCGGTGATCTCGACCCTCGACTACCTCTACGGTCTGCGCGAGGGCGAGGAGCACGTCGTCGAGCTCGACGAGGGCAAGACCGTGATCTTCGGTCTCACGGCGATCTCCGAGCCCGACGAGCGCGGCATCCGCACCGTCATGGCGACCATCAACGGCCACCTGCGCCCGATCAGCGTGCGGGACCGCTCCGTCGCGGCCGAGGTGGCCGCCGCCGAGAAGGCCGATCCCGCCGTTCCCGGCCAGGTCGCGGCGCCGTTCCAGGGTGTCGTCACGATCACCGTCGCCACCGGTGAGTCGGTCAAGGCCGGCGACACCGTCGCGACGATCGAGGCGATGAAGATGGAGGCGGCCATCACCGCGCCCATCGACGGCACGGTCTCGCGCCTCGCGTTCTCCGGTACGCAGGCGGTCGACGGCGGGGATCTGGTGCTCGTGATCGGCTGACGCGGCGCGTTCCTTCATCAAGGGATGCAGCCGTAGGCGCACATCCCCAGCGGAACTCCGC
>NZ_JBHVKN010000088.1:2618-19516 GCF_042798075.1 Nocardioides sp. NPDC057772 | reverse complement strand
CTTCTTGCCGTAGCGGACGGGCTCGATGTGGGTGTTGGCGTTCGGGTGGATCGACGAGGTGATCGCGATCGACCCGATCGCGAACGGGCCGGTGAGCGCCGGGATCCCGACGGCGTCGGAGAAGACCTCGGACACACCGGTCAGATTGGGTCCGATCACCGCTCCGATGGTGGTCGCCCAGACCACGACCGAGAGCGCCCGTGCCCGGCTCCTGGCGGGTGCGAGGTCGGTGGCGGCGTAGCGTGCCCCGTTGTTGGCCGCGGTGGTCGCACCCAGCAGGACCGCACCGACGAGCAGCAGCGTCATCGAGCCGACCACCCCGGCCAGCACCGCGAGCAGTCCCCCGGCCGCCCCGAGCAGGTAGCCCGCCAGCAGCCCGAAGCGGCGTCCGCGGGCGTCCATCACCCGCCCCAGGACGTACGCCGCCACGGCTGCGCCGAGCACCTGAGTCGTCTGCGAGAGACCCGCCATCGACTCCGAGCCGGACAGGTCACGCGCCAGCAGCGAGGCGGTCGCGATGCCGATGGTGATCCCCATCGCGCCGACCGCCTGGGTGGCGACCAGGGTGAGGATCGTGCGCCTCTGGACCGCGGCCACCGCGGTCGGTGCGACCAGGGTCACCGCTCACGCGCCGGCAGCTCCAGGGCCTTCCAGACCGCGGCCCAGACCTCCTTCGGCGGCACACCGTCGTCGAGCGCCTCCTGGGCGGTGCGTCCGTCCAGGTCGCCCATCACGAACTGGCGAGCCCACGCTCGCGCGTAGCCCTCGCCGAGCGCATCGTCCATTCGGGACCAGAACTCCGTGTGTCTCATCGTCCCGAATGCTACTCAGCCGAGCTCAGCCGCGCCGCCGGGCGAGCACGTCGAGCCAGACGTCGCCGAGCCGGCCGTCGGCGTGCCCGACCTCCAGGACGTCCCAGCCGGCCGCGTCCAGCGCCGCCCGCAGCTCGGGCTCACGCCAGTAGACGAAGAGCCGCGGCGCCTCGACGTGGCCGCGGTTGGTCCACTCCTCGCCGTCGCCCTCCTTCATCGACACGTGCAGCGCGCCGCCGGGGCGGGTGACCTCGGCGAGCCGGCCCAGCACGGTCCCGAAGTCGTCGCGGGCGACGTGCAGCAGCGTCGCCGAGGCCCAGACCGCGGCGTAGGGGACCTCGGGGTGCACGGGGTCGCGGAGGTCGTCGGTCAGCGGGTCCAGGCAGGCTGCGGCATACCCCTGCTTCCGCAGGTGCGCCACGAACCCCTCGCTGATGTCGGTGCGCCGCACCCGCACTCCCCCGGCCTCCAGGGCCTTGGCGTCGTGGCCCGGTCCGGTGCCGATCTCGAGGACGTGGTCGCCGGGCTCGAGCTCGGCGAGGAACCGGTCGAGCACCGAACGGGTCTCCTCGGAGAACGAGGTGCCCGCGACGTAGGTGGCGACGCTGGCGTCATAGGCGGCGACCGTCGCCTGCTTGGCGGCGGAGCGTACGTCCCACAGGTGGTGGACGACGTCGTGGAGGTGGTAGCGGCCCAGCGACTCGACGCTGAACACGTCGCCGTTGGACCGGATCCCGCGGCGACCCCAGGCGTCCGGCGGAACCTTCTCGTAGACGGTGGCCACCGCATCGGCGGCGTCCATCAGCTCCTCGGCCACGACCGCCGGGTCCTGGCTCGCGTAGTCGTCCTCGCGGGCAGCCACGTCCTGGTCCCAGTTGGCGAACCGGGGCTCGTCCTCGGCCAGCATCAGCCGCAGCCGCTCGCCGAAGATGCGGTGGACGTCGCGTACGTGGGCTCCGTACTCCAGCGCCGACCAGACGCCCGGGCGCGGCCGGACGCGCGCGTTCTCCGCGGCGAGGTAGATCTCCCAGTAGGTCGCGTTGTCGCGCACGATCTCGGGGAGCTGGTCGGCGGTCACGTCACCGGCGACGAAGCCACACTCCGGGCAGGGCCGGTCGAGGACCCAGGTCCAGTCCTTGGTGTCGGGCGTGATCGCGTCATAGGTCATGGGTCAATCCTGACGGCCCACCCGTGCCCCCACGAGGGAGATCCTGCCTATGAGACGCGAGTTGCTGCCGCTCAGGTGAGGAGTAGGGAGTCGAGCCTGCGCCGCACGACGACGAGCCCGATCGCGCCGAAGGCCAGCAGGTAGACCACCGAGACCAGCGAGCCCCACGACGGCACGCCGAGGGTCAGCTCGCGACACAGCACCACCCCGCGGTAGAGCGGCGTGAACTCCACGACCCAGCGCAGCCACTCCGGGTAGGCGGTGACCGGGAAGAAGGTGGCGCTGAACAGGAACATCGGCATCATCGCGAGGGTGACCTTCTCGAAGTCCTGCCAGGAGGTCATGTAGGTGGTCAGGGCCATGCCCACCGCGCCGAAGGCCGACCCGATCAGCAGCGCCGCGGGCACCACCAGGAGCGCCCACCAGGAGTGCACCAGGTCCATCGCGAGCATGATCAGCAGGAACGCGGCGACGTAGATGCCGCTGCGCAGCTGGTTCCAGAGGATCTCGCCGATCGCGATGTCGACCGTGCGCAGCGGCGTGGCCAGCATCTGGTCGTAGAGCTTGTTGTATTTCAGCTTGAAGAAGAAGTTGAACGTCGCGTCCAGCAGCGAACCGTTCATGGCCGAGGCCGCAATCATCCCGGGTGCGACGAAGTCGCGATACTCGATCGGCTCGCCGGCGTAGGTGAAGCCGGTGACGATCGCGCCGACGCCGATGCCGATCGAGAACAGGTAGAAGACCGGCTCCAGGAAGCCGGTGACGAACACCAGCCACGCCCGCCGGTAGACCAGGATGTTGCGCCACAGCAGCAGCCGGGCCGCCTCGCTGCCGCGCAGCGGCCTGGCGACGGTGGCGCCCACAGCGGCGTTGAAGAGTGCCATCTCAGGAGACCAGCCTCTCGGCGAGCTTGCGGATGGCCAGCCACCAGCACACGGCCGCCAGGATGCCGAGGTAGACGACGTGGATGGCCACCCTCCCCGGGTCGAGCTCGCCGAGCGTGAGCATCCGGGTCAGGTCGACGCCGTGCCACAGGGGTGAGGCCATCGCGACCGCCTCGAGCACGGGCCCGAGGTTGCCGATCGGGAAGAACGTGCCGCTGAACAGGGTCAACGGGATCATCCCCAACCGGAAGATCAGCGCGAAGGACTCCTCGCCCTTGATCGAGAGCGAGAACAACAGCACCGGTGTGGCGAAGGCCAGTGCCACCAGCCCCTGCACCAGCCAGGCCGCCAGCACGCCCCACACCGTCTCGAAGGTCCCGAAGGCGGCCAGGACCAGCAGGAACACGCCACAGGCGAACAGCGCCCGCAGCACCACCCAGCCGAGCTGGGCGAGGATGATGTGGGACGGAGCGAGCGGGGCCGCGATCATCGAGTAGTAGATCCGCTGCCACTTGAGCATGCCCATGACGGGATAGGTGAGATCGGAGAAGGCGATGGTCATCGCGTGAGCGGCGACCATGCCGGGAGCCACGAACGCCAGGTAGGTCGAGGCACCCTCGAGCGTGGCCGGGTCGGCGTCGACGAACCCGCCCAGCAGCACCCCTAGCGCCAGCACGTAGAAGAAGGGCGTCACGAAGGTGGTGATCACCCCGCCCTTCCAGGTGCGTGCCAGGACCGTGAGCCAGTAGTCGCCCATCCGCAGGGCACCGGCGACCAGCCCCGACGGCGCGGTCGGTGCGGTGGCCGGGCCCGAGTCGGCGTAGTCGGCCATCAGTCCACCAGCGTCCGGCCGGTGAGGTGCAGGAAGACGTCCTCCAGCGAGGAGCGCCGCACCAGGGTCGCCACGGGGACCAGGTCGCGGCTGTGGACGGCCTCGATGACCGCCTCGCCGTCGTCGCTGTAGAGCAGCAGCCGGTCGGGCAGCACCTCGATCCGCTCGGCGAGGTCCTCGACCTTGGCGGCGAGCGCCTCGTGCTCGCCGATGCCGAAGCGCAGCTCGGCGACCTCGCGAGTGGAGTGCTCCTGGATCAGACCCAGGGGCGTGCCGTGGGCCACGATGCGGCCCTGGTCCATCACCACGAGCTCATCGCACAGCTGCTCGGCCTCGTCCATGTAGTGGGTGGTCAGCAGCAGGGTCACGCCCGCCTGCTTGAGCCGGAAGAGCCGGTCCCAGATGACGTGGCGAGCCTGCGGGTCCAGGCCGGTGGTCGGCTCGTCGAGCACCAGGATCTCGGGTCGGTTGATCAGGCTCCGGGCGATGGTGAGCCGTCGCTTCATCCCGCCGGAGAGGTCGTCGACCTTCGCCTTGGCCTTCTCGGTGAGCTGGACGAAGTCGAGCAGCTCCTCGATCCGGCTCTTGACCTCGGCCCGCGGCAGTCCGAAGTAGCGGCCGTAGACGTAGAGGTTGTCGTAGACGTTGAGCTCGACGTCGAGGGTGTCCTCCTGGGGGCACACCCCGAGCCGCGCCTTGATCTTCGGTCCGTCCTTGCCCGGGTCCATCCCGAAGACCCGCAGCTCTCCGGCGCTGGGCGGCGAGACGCAGCAGATCATCCGCATCGTCGAGGACTTGCCGGCGCCGTTGGGACCCAGGAAGCCGAAGGCCACCCCAGGCCGCACCGAGACGTCGATGCCGCGCACCGCCTCGAAGTCGCCGAACGACTTGCGCAGCCCCCGCGCCGAGATCATCAGGTCTTCACCCACGTCGGCAAAGACTAGATGCGGGCGCCGACAGTTTCGAGCGAGTTAGGGCGGCTAGGTGCCCTGCTGCTTCTGGCGCCGGTTGTAGTCGCGCATCCGCTGCGGTACGCCGACCACCGCGGCGTCGTAGGACGGGACTCCGTGCTTGTTGGCGAACTTGTGCGCCCACTGCGCCGACGGCACCCGCCGCCGGGTCCACTCGCCGTCGTGGGCGACGAGCAGCAGGGTCACCTCGCTGACGACCGTGCGCGGCTCAACGAACCCCTCGACTCCCCGTCGGGTCTCGACGAACTGCTCGAGATGCTTCTGGTCGGTGGAGTCCGCGGCGCGCACTCGGGTGGATCCGGTGTAGCTCTCGCCCGTGGGACGGCTCATCCGCGTCCCTCTGCGTCGGAAACGATCGAACAGGCTCACGCCCCAAGTGTGCATCCCGCTACCCAACATGGGCGCCGATAAACCTGTTGGGCGTCCGCTCCGTGGTCGCCTATGTTGGAGCCTTTGACCCCACGCCCCGGTCCAACCACCAACCGCCGACGGAGAAGCGATGAGCCAGCCATGTCCGTAGACGACCTCGACGCGGAGCGCGCCCATCTGGACGCCTCCCGAAAGGATCTGGCCAGGATGCGGCGGCGGGTGGAGTCGCTGGACTCCTCGACGGCCGGCAACTGGGTCAGCGCCGAGATCCTCGACGCCACTCTCGCGCACCGGCTCGAGCAGCTCGCCGACGATCCCGAGGTGCCGCTCTTCTTCGGTCGCATCGACCGCACGGCCGCGGCGGGAGGCGAGAGCTTCCACATCGGCCGGCGTCATATCTCCGACAGCGCCGGCGACCCGATGGTCATCGACTGGCGCGCCCCGGTCAGCGTCCCGTTCTACCGGGCGTCGCGGACCGAGCCGATGGGCCTGACGCGGCGGCGGCGCTACGGGTTCTCCCACGGGGAGCTGACCGCCTTCGAGGACGAGTCGCTGACCGACGCCGGACCCACCCAGGAGCACTCGGCGATCCTCGAGGCCGAGATCGAGCGGCCGCGCGTCGGGCCGATGCGCGACATCGTCGCCACCATCCAGCCCGAGCAGGACGTCCTCGTCCGCGCCGACCTGTCGCAGACCATCGTCGTGCAGGGTGCCCCGGGGACCGGGAAGACGGCCGTGGGGCTGCACCGCGCGGCGTACCTTCTCTACGCGCACCGCGACCAGCTGACCCGGCGAGGGGTGCTCGTCGTCGGCCCCAACGCCTCGTTCCTGCGCTACATCCGCGACGTGCTTCCCGCGCTCGGCGAGATCGAGGCCAAGCAGGCGACGATCGCCGAGCTGGTCGCAATCCATGGCACGGTCCGCGCCGAAGAGACCGCAGCGGTGGCGACCTTGAAGGGCGACGTACGCATGGCCGAGGTGCTCCGCCGGGCGGTCTGGTCCCACCTCGCCGAGCCCGAGGAGGCCCTGGTCGTCCCGCGTGGGTCGCGGCGCTGGCGGGTGCCCGCTTATGAGGCGCGGGAGGCGCTGGAAGGGCTGCGCGCCAACGACCTCAGGTACGCAGCGGGCCGGGCCCTCCTCCCGCGGGCCCTGGCCCACCGGGTGCTGGTACAGATGGAGCGCTCCGGCGACTCCCCCGACGACCGGGTCCACGACGCGGTGGCGCGGGCCAAGCCGGTCAAGGATCTCGCCGATGCGCTGTGGCCGGACCTCAAGCCTGCGCGGGTGCTGTTCCGGCTGTTCACCGATGCGGCCTGGCTCGCGGAGGTGGCCGACGGCGTGCTCGACGAGCCGGAGCAGCAAGCGCTGCTGTGGGAGAAGCCGCCGCGCTCGGCGGGCGCCGCCCGGTGGTCGCTGGCCGACCTGGTGCTGCTCGACGAGATCTCCGACCTCCTCGACCGCACGCCGTCGCTCGCCCATATCGTCGCCGACGAGGCCCAGGACCTCTCCGCGATGATGCTGCGCGCCCTCGGCCGCCGCTCGACCACCGGGTCGCTGACGATCCTGGGCGACCTCGCCCAGGCGACCACGCCGTGGGCCTCCTCGTCCTGGGCGGAGGCCCTGGCCCACCTCGGCAAGCCCGCCGGCCATGTCGAGCAGCTGACCCGTGGGTTCCGGGTCCCGGCCGACGTGATCGCCTACGCCGCCCGCCTCCTCCCTCACATCGCGCCTGACCTGGAGCCGCCGGTCGCGGTGCGTCGGACCCGCGGCGACCTCGCCTTCACCACCTCGTCCGTCGTCGAGGCGCTCTCCGGGGCGTTGGAGCGCCCCGGGTCGGTGGGCCTGATCGTGCCCGACGCCACCCTGGCGGCGGTGCGCGCCGAGCTGACCGAGGCCGGGCTCGCCTTCGCCGAGATCGGGGTGCCCGCGGATGAGGAGACCGAGTTCGACGCCCATCTCGACCTGGTCCCGGCCTCGCTCGCGAAGGGCCTGGAGTTCGACCACGTGGTCGTCTCCGACCCGACCGCGATCGTCGCCGGCGAGCCCGACCGCGCCACCGGCCTGCGCCGCCTCTACGTCTGCCTCACCCGCGCGGTCACCTCCCTGGTCGTACGCGCCGCTGAGCTCACCGAGGGCGGCCTCCCCGAAGAACTCGGTGGCGTCCCGGAGCGGGAAGATGCGAAGGTGAGCGCATGATCGACCCGCGCCCTGATCCGCTGGTGAAGGCCGAGTGGCCGCTGCGCACCGAGCGGCTGGCGATCCGCCGGATGGACCTCGACGACATCGAGCCGACCTGGGCCTTCCGGAGCCTTCCGGAGGTGTCCGAGTGGGTGACCAGCGCGTTCGCCGACATCGACGCCTACCGCCGGATCTTCGAGCGCCCCGACGTCCTCGAGCCCGCTCTGGTGATCGAGCGCGACGGCGTCATCGTCGGCGACCTGATGCTGCGGATCACCGACCCGTGGTCGCAGACCGAGGTGCGCGAGCAGGCCAACGGCACCCAGGCCGAGCTCGGCTGGACCATCGCCCCCGACCACCAGGGCAACGGCTACGCCACCGAGGCCGTGCGCGCGGTGCTCGACGTCTGCTTCGGACCTCTCGGGCTGCGGCGGGTCGTCGCCGAGTGCTTCGCCGACAACGTGGCCTCCTGGCGGCTCATGGAACGCCTCGGGATGCGTCGCGAGTCGCACACGGTCAAGGACTCCCTGCACCGCACCCGCGGCTGGCTCGACGGCCTCTCCTACGCGATCCTCGCCGACGAATGGGCAGCTAAGCGCTGAGGGCCGCCTCGATCGCGGCCTCGCGGTGCAGCCGGGTCGTCGGGAACAGCGGCACACGGCCAGGAACGAGTGCCCAGAAATGTCGGACCCCAGCCGTACGTTGGACTTCATGGGAATTCCACTCGCAGACCGCCAGGAGCTCCTGGCACAGCCCCTGATCGCAGCGCTCTCGGTGAGCCGGGAGGACGGAAGGGCACCGCTGACGGTGCCGATCTGGTACGACTACACCCCCGGCGGCGAGGTGTGGTTCGTGACCGGGAAGGACTCGCTGAAGGCCCGGCTGCTCGCGGCCGCCGGACGGTGCACGATCATGGTCGAGCGGACAGACCCGACGGTCCGCTACGTGTCGGTCGAGGGACCGGTGCGGATCGCCGATGCCACCGAGGGCGAGTCGGAGGCGATGGCGCGGCGCTACCTGCCTCCCGAGGCGGCCGACGCCTACTTGGCGGAGGCGGCCAACTTCCCGCCTGAGGTGACCGTCCGGCTGGCGCCGGAGAACTGGCTCTCCGCCGACCTCGGCGCCTTCTGATCCTCGGCCGCCTCGGGGTCCGCCAGCTGCCGCCGGACCGCGAGCGCCGCGGCCCGGCCGGCGCGGCTGGCCCCGATGGTGCTCGCCGAGGGGCCATAGCCGACGAGCTGGACGCGCGGGTCGTACGCGGCCGTGACCGCGGTCTGGACGTCGGCCGACTCGCGCAGCAGCGGGATCCCGCCGTGGGAGCTGCGCAGGTGCAGCGGCGCGAGATGGGTGATCGCGGGCCGGAACCCGGTGGCCCACAGGATCGCGTCGACCGGCTCGAAGGCACCCGACTCCCAGCGCAGCCCGGAGGGCTCGATCCGGGCGAACATCGGCAGCCGACGCTCGTAGACCCCGAGCCGCGCGGCCTCCTGCTCCTGGGGGCGCAGCGAGAGGCCGGTGACGCTGACGACGCTCGCCGGTGGCAGACCGGCCTCGACCCGCTCGGCCACGCGGGTGACCGCCTCGCGCCCACGCTCGGCGTCGAAGTCGGAGCGCCAGACCGGCTCCCGCCGCGTGATCCAGAGCACCGAGGTGAGCGGCGCGAGCTCACCGAGGAACTGCACCGCCGAGGCTCCCCCGCCGACCACCGCGACCCGCTTCCCGACGAAGTGAGCGGCCCCGGGGTAGTCGTGGGTGTGCACCTGCTCCCCCAGGAACGTCGAGGCGCCCGGATAGTGCGGGACGAACGGCCGCGTCCAGGTGCCGGTCGCGTTGACGAGCGTGCGCGTGAACCAGGTCCGCCCGTCGGCGGCGTGCACGGCGAGCAGGTCACCGACCGAGGTCACCGAGGTGACCTTCACCGGGCGCTCGACCGGAAGATCGTGCAGAGACTCGTAGAGGCCGAACCAGCTCGGCACGGCCACGTTGGCCCGCTCGCCGGACTCCCCCGGCGCCCGCCCGTCCGGCAGGTCGGCCACGCCGTGCACGTCGTGCATGGTCAGTGAGTCCCAGCGGTGCTGCCAGGCGCCACCTGGGCGCCGCTCGGCGTCGAGCACCACGTGGCGTACGCCCAGCCGGTTGAGGTGGTAGGACGCCGACAGCCCCGCCTGGCCGGCACCGATCACCACTGACTCGTAGCTCTCCACGCACACCTCAACAACGGCCCAGTCACATCCATGCCCACCGAACGGCTGCGGGAACAGGTTCTACTTGACTACCCTCGGACACGTCACTCGGGACCGGGAGGTCGGACACGATGGATCAGACACCATGACAGCGACCGAGACGCTTCGCGAGATCCCACGACTCGCGCCCGGCGACCGCGGGCTCCCCTGGGTCGGGCGACTGCTGGACTACTCCCGCGACCCGGTCGGCTTCTACCGGCACCAGTGGGAGACGTACGGGCCGGTCTCGCCGTTCTTCCGGGCCGGCGAGACCGGCGTGGTCGTGCTCGGGCCGGACGCCTGCGAGGCGGTGCTGCGCAACAAGGACAAGGCGTACGCCAACGGGCCGGCCTGGGGGCAGATCGTCGGCCCCTTCTTCGACCGCGGCCTGATGCTGCTCGACTTCGAGGAGCACCACGCCCACCGCCGCATCCTGCAGGAGGCCTTCACCCGCGACCGGCTGGCCACCTACACGACCGCGATGCACCCGGCGATCGCGCAGGGCATGCGCCGCTGGCCTGCCGCGCCGGCGTTCCCGGCCTACCCGAGGCTCAAGCAGCTCACCCTCGACATCGCCGCGGACATCTTCATGGGCGGTGCGGCCGAGACCAGCCGTGCCGAGATGGACCGGGTCAACCGGGCGTTCATCGCCTGCGTGCAGGCGGCCGCGGGCGTCGTACGCGCCGACGTGCCGTTCACCCGCTGGGGCCGCGCCTTCCGCGGCCGGAAGGTGCTGGAGGGCTTCCTGCGTCACTACCTGCCGGCCAAACGAGCCCAGGCGACCGACGACATCTTCTCGGTGCTGTGCCACATCGAGACCGACGACGGCGAGCGGTTCAGCGACGAGGACGTCGTCAACCACATGATCTTCTTGATGATGGCGGCCCACGACACCTCGACCATCACCACCTCGACCATGCTGCAGTACCTGGGCCAGCATCCGCAGTGGCAGCAGCGCTGCCGCGAGGAGTCCCTCGCCCTCGGCCCGGCGCCGACGCTGCCCGAGCTCGAGACCCTCACCAGCCTGGACCTGGTGATGAAGGAGGCGCTGCGGCTGCGCGCCCCGGTGCCGGCCCTGATCCGGCGCACCGTCAAGGAGACCCGCCTCCTCGGCGTACGCATCCCCGCCGACACCGCGGTGATGGTCGGGGTCCAGTTCAGCCACATGATGGAGGACTACTGGACCAACCCGTCCGTCTTCGACCCCGAGCGCTTCGCCCCGCACCGCCGCGAGGACAAGAGCCACCGGATGGCGTGGGAGCCCTTCGGCGGCGGGGTGCATAAGTGCATCGGCCTCTACTTCGCCGGCCTCGAGGTCAAGTCGATCCTGCACCGGCTCCTGCGCGACTACCGGTGGAGCGTCTCCCCCGGCTACCGCGCCCCTCTCGACAACAGCTCGCTGCCGTTCCCGAAGGACGGCAACCCCATCCACCTGACCCGGACCCGAGGAGATCGATGACCACGAAGACAGCGGAGGCCCGGAGCGTACGTCCCGGCTGGATCGACGAGTCACGGCTCGCCTCCTGGACCCGGTGGGTGTCGGCTCCGGTCTCCGGTGGCGACGGCACGCTGACCGCCGTCGCGCCCTACGACGCGCAGCCGACCGCCCCGGTGCCGTCGGTGACCGCCGCGGACGTCGCCGAGGCGGCGGCCGCCGCGCGGGCGGCCCAGCCCGACTGGGTCACGCTCGACTTCCAGGACCGTGCCGAGGTCATGCTCCGGTTCCACGACCTGCTGGTCGAGCGGCAGGACGAGGTGCTCGACCTGATCCAGTGGGAGATGGGCAAGGCCCGCTTCCACGCCTGGCAGGAGATCCTGCAGGTCGGCACCATCGTCCGCCACTACGCCAGGCGCGGCCCGGCCTACCTGGCCGACAAGCGGGTCCGTGGGGCCATCCCCGGCGTCACCTCGGTGAAGGAGGTGCGCGTCCCGAAGAAGGTCGTCGGGATCATCTCGCCGTGGAACTACCCGCTCTACCTCGGCGTCGGCGACGCGGTCCCGGCCTTGCTCGCCGGTGCGGCGGTGATCAGCAAGGCCGACCCGCAGGCGCCGCTGACACTGCTCTGGGCGCGGGCGCTGATGGCCGAGGCGGGGCTGCCCGAGCACGTCTGGCAGGTCGTCACCGGGCCGGGAGCCGCCACCGGCGAGGCGGTCATCGACAACGTCGACTACATCGCCTTCACCGGCTCGACGGCGACGGGAAGGATCGTGGCCCAGCGTGCCGCCGGCCGGCTGATCGGCGCCTCTCTCGAGCTCGGCGGGAAGAACCCGCTCATCGTCCGCCGCGACGCCGACCTCGCCCAGGCCGCCCGCGGCACGGTGATGGCCGCCTTCGCCAACACCGGCCAGATGTGCGTCCACGTCGAGCGGGTGATCGCGCACACCGACGTCTACGACGCCTTCCGCAAGGCACTGGTCGCCGAGACCGAGAGCCAGGTCGTCGGGCAGGCCTTCGACTACTCCGTCGACATCGGGTCGCTCGCCTCGCAGGCACAGCTCGACAAGGTCACCGCCCACGTGGCCGACGCGGTCGCGAAGGGAGCGACGGTGCTCGCCGGCGGCGAGCCGCTCGCCGAGGTGGGCCCGTTCGCCTTCGCCCCCACCGTGCTCGAGGGGGTCACGGACGAGATGGATCTGTGCCTGGGCGAGACCTTCGGCCCGGTGGTGGCGCTCTATCGTGCCGGCACCGACGAGGAGGCGGTGCGGATCGCCAACCAGGGCGAGGCGGGGCTCTCGGCGAGCGTGTTCAGCAGGAACGTCCGCGAGGCCGACATGATCGCCCGCCGGATCCGCGCCGGCGCGGTGAACATCAACGACGGCGCCGCGCTGGCGGCCGGCAGCATCGAGGCCGGGATGGGTGGCATGGGTTCGAGCGGACTGGGGAGACGCCACGGCGCCGACGGGATCCGCAAGTTCACCGACGCCCAGACCGTCGCCGCCTCTCGGATGGGGCCGATCGGGCCGCTCAGGGGGCAGACCATCGAGAAGTTCGTGCAGCTCGGCAACGGGCAGCTCAAGGCGCTGCGGAAGCTGGGCGTCCGATGAGCGGGCCGGTCACGCAACCGGGCGAGCACAACCTGGCGGTGCTTGCCGAGCAGTCCTACGCCCGCCACGGCGACCACCCGATGGTCTTCTTCGAGGGCACCTGGCACTCCTCGGGCGAGATCGCCGAGCGGTCCGCCCGGGTCGCCGGCGGCCTGCGCGACCTCGGGATCGAACCCGGCGACCGGGTCGTGGTGCTCACCATGAACACGCCGGAGGTCTTCGTCAGCTACCGCGCGCTGTGGCGCGTCGGTGCGGTCGTGACGCCGGTGATCTTCCTGCAGACGCCACCCGAGCTGCGCCACATCCTGGAGGACTCCGGCGCCAAGGCGGCCATCGTCACGCCCGAGCTGCTGCCCCTGGTCCAGGCCGCCTCCGAGGGCCTCGAGCTCACCGTCGTCGTGGCCGGGTCCGGCGCCGGCGGCGAGGAGGCGGGGGTGGTGGCGTACGAGAGCCTGGAGAGCGCCGACCCGATCGACATCGCGCCCCGCGGCGACGACGACCTCGCGGCCCTGCTCTACACCGGCGGCACGACCGGGCGAGCCAAGGGTGTGATGCTGAGCCACCGCGGGCTGTGGGAGTCCGGGCACGCCCTCCACCGGGTCGGGGAGAGCCAGGGCACGACGCGGTGGCTGCTGCCGCTGCCGCTCTCCCATGCGTACGGCCTGATCGTGGTCATCAGCGGCCTGCACTCCTCGCGCCCGCAGAGCTCGGTGCTGCAGCGGTGGTTCGACGCCAAGGGGTGGCTCGAGCTCGCCCAGGAGCACCGGGTGGAGTCGAGCACGGTGGTGCCATCGATGTTGCAGATGCTGCTCGACCAGCCCTACCAGGACTACGACCTGAGCTCGCTGCGCTCCTTCGGCAGCGGCGGGGCGCCGCTGCTGCCGGCGCTGCGGGAGAAGGCCGAGGAGGCGTTCGGGGTGACGATCCTGGAGGGCTACGGCTGCACCGAGTCGAGCGCGGTGATCGCCGCCTCGACCATCGAGGAGTCGCGGCCCGGCAGCGTCGGCAAGCCGCTCTCCCACGCCGAGGTGATCATCGCCGGACCGTCCGGTGATCGGCTCCCCGTCGGCGAGCAGGGCGAGATCTGGGTGCGTGGTCCCGGGGTGATGCAGGGATACTGGAACGACCCCGAGCAGACCGCCGCGACCGTCGTCGACGGCTGGCTGCACACCGGCGACATCGGCCACTTCGACGCCGACGGCTACCTCTACGTCGACGACCGGATCAAGGACCTGATCATCCGTGGTGGGTTCAACGTCTTCCCGCGCGACGTCGAGGACGCCCTGCTGGCCCATGAGGCCGTCTCCGCCGCCGCGGTCGTCGGCCGCCCCGACGACCAGCGAGGCGAGGAGGTGGTCGCGGTCGTCGCCCTCCACCCCGGCGCCCGCACCACGCCCGAGGAGCTGATCGCGTTCGCGAAGACGCGGCTCGCGGCCCACAAGTACCCGCGCGAGGTCCGGATCCTCGACGCCGTGCCCGTCACCAGCGTCGGCAAGACCGACAGGAAAGCCGTACGCAGCATGGTCCGCACCACCGAAGGAGAGTCATGACACGCCAGATCGAGGGAACCTCCGTCATCGTCACCGGCGGCGCACGGGGCATCGGTCGCGCCACCGTCGAGCGGCTGGCGCGCGCCGGGGCATCGGTCGCCGTCGGCGACCTGGACCCGGACCTGCTCGCCGACCTGGTGGACTCGTTCGGGTCCCGGGTGGTGGCGGCTCATCTCGACGTCACCGACCACGGCTCCTGGCGCGCTTTCCTCGACACGGTCGCCGACCTGGGGCCGTGGGACGTGCTGGTCAACAACGCCGGGATCATGCCCCTCGGGTCGGTCCTCAAGGAGGACGACGCGCTCACTCGGGCGATCTTCGAGGTCAACGTGCACGGTCCGATCAACGGGATCAAGGCGGTCGCTCCGGCCATGGTCGACCGGGGCCAGGGCCACATCGTCAACGTCGCCTCGGCCGTCGGCCGGGTGCCGGTGCCGGACGCGGCGACCTACTCGGCCTCGAAGTTCGCCGTGGTCGGGTTCTCCGAGGCGCTGCGGATGGAGCTGGCGCCGTCCGGGGTCGACGTCTCGCTCATCCTGCCGGCGGTCGTGCAGACGGAGCTGTCCGACGGGGTGCCGCCCGCCAAAGGGATGAAGCCGGTCACCGCCGAAGACGTCGCGGAGGCGATCGAGTCGGTCATCCGCGAGCCGCGGCCGGAGGTCTGGGTGCCTGGCTGGGCCCAGTCGCTGACCAAGATCACCCAGGCGATGCCGCGCCGGTTCCAGGACTTCGTCGACCGCGCGACCAACGCCTCGCAGCTGCTCGCCGGCGTCGACCCGGCGGCGCGGGCGGCATATGAGGAGCGGGTGCGGCGCAACGTACGTCAGGGCTGAGCGGCGACGGATTGGCCCAGGAGACGGGCACCGGATTGGCCGAGCGCGGAGGGCTCCGCGCTCACTAGCGTCTGCGTCGTGAACAACGACGGACTCTCCGTGCCCCAGGGCGCGGCCCTCACCCTCGGTGCGGTGCTCGGCACCGGCGTCATCTCCCTGCCGGCCCTGGCGGCGAGCGAGGCCGGCCCGGCCTCCCTCGTGGCCTGGCTGGCACTCATCGTGCTCTCGGTGCCGCTGGCGGCGACCTTCGCCGCGCTGGGGGCGCGGCACCCGGACGGCGGCGGGGTGGCGACGTACGCCCGGCTCGCGTTCAATCACCACGTCGCCACGATGGTGGGCTGGACCTTCTACCTGACGATCGGCGTGGGGGCTCCGGTCGCGGCCGGCTTCGGTGGAGCGTACGTCGCCGACGCCTTCGGCGGCGGCCAGACCATGTCGCTGGCGGCGACGGTGGGGATCATCGTGCTCGTCACGGTCATGAACTGGTTCGGGATCAAGGTGTCCGGGGGCGTGCAGCTCGCGATCGCCGGGACGATCGCGGTGCTGCTCGCGGTGGCGGTCCTGGTGGCGCTGCCGCACGCCGAGCTGGGGCGGCTGACGCCGTTCGCGCCGCACGGATGGGGCTCGGTCGGCACTGCCGCGGCGATGCTGGTGTGGGCGTTCGCGGGCTGGGAGATCCTGTCCTCGCTCTCGGCCGAGTATCGCGACCCGGCGCGCGACATCCGCCGGGCGACCGCCATCGCGCTGGTCGTGGTGACGGTGCTCTACCTGGGGATCGCGTTCGCGACCGTCGCCGCGCTCGGCTCTGCCTCGAGTGCCGCGCCGCTCGCCGACCTGCTCGTCCTCGGCTTCGGCGAGCCCGCGCGCCCGGTCACGGCGGTCGTCGCGGTGCTGCTGACGATCGGGGCGATCAACGCCTATTTCGCCGGCGGCTCGCGGCTGGGCGCCTCGCTGGCACGTGAGGGCGGCCTGCCCGGTTTCCTCGCCGCACCTGCCACCGCGATCCCTCGGCGCTCGCTGCTCGCGATCTGCGCGATCGCGCTCGGCACGCTGGCGGTGACCTGGGTCGCCGGCTCCTCGAGCGACGCCGCGCTGCTGATGGCCTCGGGGACCTTCTCGCTGCTCTACGTCGTGGGGGCCGCCGCCGCTCTACGGCTGCTCCCGCGGGGCACGCGGTCGTGGTGGGCTGCGGTCTGCTCCATGGTCGCCGCGCTGGTGCTGCTGGGCCTCACCGGCGCCCATCTGCTCGGACCGGTGCTCGGCGCCGGCGCCGGGCTGGCGTGGTCGCTGGCCCGCTCCCGCCGCGTCGCGTCACGCCCAGCCCGCGAGCTCGCCCAGGCGCTCGAGCCCGCGCGGGAGGCTGTCTGTCCGGACGGCTCCGTAGCCTAGGAAGAGCCCGTCGCGGCCAGGCAGCTGACGATGTGCGGCGATCGTGTCCAGCGCCAGACCCTCGGCCGCGGCGCGTTCGGGCAGGTCGGGAGGGAGGTCGGCGTAGGCCGAGAGGTGCAGGCCGGCCGCCGACGGGAGCACCTCCACCGGCCAGGAGTCGAGATGCTGGAGGAGGATCGAGCGTCGCTCGGCGTACGTCTTGGACGCCTTGCGCACGTGGCGGGCGAGCAGACCCTCCTCCAGGAAGCGGGCCAGGGCGGCCTGGGGCTGGACGGGGCCGAAGCCGTCGCCGAGCTGCTTGGCGGCCAGGAGGCTGTCGACGAGGGAGCCCGGGGCGACCAGGTAGCCGGTGCGCAGGCTGGGCAGCAGCGACTTGGAGAACGTGCCGACGTAGATCACCCGACCCTGGTCGTCGAGGGCGTGCAGCGGCTCCAGCGGCCGCTCGGTGAACCGGAACTCGCTGTCGTAGTCGTCCTCGACGATGCCCGCGCCGTGGGTGTCGGCGAAGGCGAGGAGCGCTCGACGGCGTGGGAGGGAGAGGCGTACGCCGAGCGGGAACTGGTGGCTCGGGGTCGTGTAGACCAGCCTTGCCTGCTCCGGGATTTGCTCGACGACCAGCCCCTCCTCGTCCACCGGGACCGGCAC
>NZ_JBHVKN010000088.1:0-2608 GCF_042798075.1 Nocardioides sp. NPDC057772 | reverse complement strand
CGGCACCACGCGGGCGCCGTGGGAGGCGAACAGGTCGCGCGCGGAGGGGTAGCCCGGATCCTCGACGGCGACGACGTCGCCGGGCTCGAGGAGCACCCGCGCGACGAGATCGAGCGCCTGCTGGGTCCCGCTGGTGACCACGATCTGGCCCGGGTCGGCCCGCACCCCGCGGTGGTAGGCCACCGTGTGCGCCAGGGCCTCGCGCAGCCTCGGCAGCCCGGCGGGCGAGGCATAGGTGCCCGGGTTGTGGCCGCGCAGCCGCGACTCGGCCGCGAGGATCCGCCGCCAGGTGTCGAACGGGAAGAGCTCGGCGTCGGGGATCCCCACCCGCAGGTCGTACGCCGGGACTCCCGCCTCCGCGCTCGTCGGCCGCGGCGCCCACCGCCAGCCCGGGCGCGGCGTCAGGGATCCGGGGGCGCTGACCCTGCGGGTTGCCGCGGCGGCCGCGACGTACGTCCCCGCGCCCACACGCGACTCCAAAAACCCCTCGGCGACCAGACGCTCGTAGACCGTGGCGACGGTGTTGCGCGAGATCCCCAGATCTGACGCCAGCGCGCGGCTCGCGGGCAGCCGGTCGCCCACCTTCAGGCGCCCGTCTCCCATCGCGTCGCGCAGGGCCCGATAGAGCGATGCCGACCTGATGGACCGGTCGGTCAGGTCGAGCGCAAGATCCACAGCGGGATTGGACCACAGGACTGTCGGTGGTCGCGACTAGGTTTGTCCCATGGGCGACCCACATGGCTTCGGGCCCCGCTTCAGCGATACGTCATCGGCGTTGGCGCGGTTCAGCGACCCGACACGTACGTGGTTCGAGGCTGCGTTCGCGGCGCCGACCGCGGCGCAGGCCGGTGCCTGGGAGGCGATCGGTGCGGGACGCAACGCGCTGGTGGTCGCGCCCACCGGGTCGGGCAAGACGCTCAGTGCCTTCTTGTGGTCGATCGACAAGCTGCTGACCGAGCCGGTGCCGTCGAAGAAGGAACGCTGCCGGGTCCTCTACATCTCCCCGCTCAAAGCGCTCGGCGTGGACGTCGAGCGCAACCTGCGCAGCCCGCTCGTCGGCATCCGGCAGACCGCCGAGCGGCTGGGCGTCGAGGCTCCCGAGGTGCGCGTCGGAGTGCGCTCCGGTGACACGACCGCGGCCGACCGGCGGCGTCTGACCACGGCTCCTCCGGACATCCTGATCACCACGCCCGAGTCGCTGTTCCTGATGCTGACCAGCCAGGCCCGCGAGACCTTGCGCAGCGTCGAGACGGTGATCGTCGACGAGGTGCACGCGGTGGCCGCGACCAAGCGTGGCTCCCACCTGGCGCTGACCCTGGAGCGCCTCGACGCGCTGCTGGAGAAGCCGGCCCAGCGGATCGGACTGTCCGCGACCGTGCGGCCCCTGCAGGAGATCGCGCGTTACCTCGGTGGCTCCCAGCCCGTCGACATCGTGGCGCCCCCGGCCGAGAAGCGGTGGGACCTGAGCGTGGTCGTGCCGGTCGAGGACATGACCGCGCCAAGTCCCTACAGCGAGGAGGAGGACGACGACCCGCAGCGGGCCTCCTCGATCTGGCCCCACGTCGAGGAGCACGTCGCCGACCTGGTCACCGCCCACAACTCCACCATCGTCTTCGCCAACTCCCGGCGGATCGCGGAGCGGCTGACCGCCCGGCTCAACGAGATCGCCTCCGACCGGGTCTTCGAGAGCGGTCCACCGCCCGCGCAGGTGATGGCGCAGTCGGGGCAGTCCCACGGAGCGGCTCCGGTGATCGCCAAGGCCCACCACGGCAGCGTGTCGAAGGAGCAGCGGGCGCTGATCGAGGACGACCTCAAGTCCGGGCGGCTGCCGGCGGTGGTCGCGACCTCCAGCCTCGAGCTCGGCATCGACATGGGTGCTGTCGACCTCGTCGTCCAGATCGAGTCGCCGCCCAGCGTCGCCTCCGCTCTCCAGCGCGTCGGGCGGGCCGGCCACCAGGTCGGGGAGGTCTCCCGCGGCGTACTCTTCCCGAAGCATCGCGGCGACCTGGCCCAGACGGCGGTCTCGGTGCAGCGGATGCGCGCCGGGCTGATCGAGTCGATGAGCCTGCCGGCCAACCCGCTCGACGTGCTCGCCCAGCAGATCGTGGCCGCCACGGCACTGGACACCTGGGACGTCGACGAGCTGTTCGCGCTGGTCCGAAGGACGGCGTCGTACGCCACCCTCCCCCGCTCCGCCTACGACGCCACCCTCGATCTGCTCGCCGGGCGCTACCCGAGCGAGGAGTTCGCCGAGCTGCGGCCGCGGATCGTGTGGGACCGCGTCGCCGGCACCGTGACCGGGCGGCCGGGGGCGCAGCGGCTGGCCGTCACCAGCGGCGGCACCATCCCCGACCGCGGCCTCTTCGGCGTCTACCTGGTCGGGGAAGGGGTGGGCCGCCGGGTCGGCGAGCTCGACGAGGAGATGGTCTACGAGTCGCGGGTCGGCGACGTCTTCGCGCTGGGTGCGACATCGTGGCGGATCGAGGACATCACCCACGACCGGGTGCTGGTGACCCCGGCTCCGGGGATCCCGGGACGGCTGCCGTTCTGGAAGGGCGACTCGCTGGGCCGGCCCGCCGAGCTCGGCGAGGCGGTCGGCGCCTACACC
>NZ_JBHVKN010000087.1:5499-19600 GCF_042798075.1 Nocardioides sp. NPDC057772 | reverse complement strand
CAGTTGGTAGAGCGCAACCTTGCCAAGGTTGAGGTCGCGAGTTCGAGCCTCGTCGTCCGCTCCATCTCGAGGGCCGCCCCCACTGGGGCGGCCCTCGGTCATTTTCCCGTGGCGAAACCAGCATCTCGCCACGACTGCTCTAGGATTTCACTGCTCTTGGATTTCTTGAGCACCGGGTGTGGATGAGAGCCCAGGTCGAGGCCGACAACCGAAGGACTGTGCGTGGGGGGCGTTGAGTGAGCGGGAAGTTCATCGACGCCTACTCCGTCCTCCAGATCGGTCCGGACGCGGATGATGCGGCCGTGCGTGCACGCCACCGGGAGCTCGCGAAGCAGTTCCACCCCGACCGCGGCGGCCGTGCCGCCGACGGCGAGCTGATGATGCGCATCAACCGCGCGCGCGACGTGCTGCTCGATCCGGGCGCCCGGGCGACCCTCGACGAGGAGCTCGCGCGTCGCCGCAGAGCGGCCGGTCCCGCGAAGGACACCAAGCCGGAGGCCTCTTCGGCCACCCCGCCGCTCAGCCGCGACCGGCGCTGGCGGGCCGAGTGGGGCAGCCGAGCTCCCTGGACCGCCCCGCCCGCGGGCAGCAGCTCACCGGGGCCGGTGCCGCCGCCGCCCGCTCGTGTGCGCCCCTCGGCCAGCCGCCTGCGTCAGGCCACCCGACAGGCTCGGGCGGCCAACCCGGCCTTGTCCGCCCGGCTGCGGCCCGCGGCCCCGAAGCCCCCTCGCGCGGCACCGGAAGCGCCTCGTCCGCAGGACACCGTCCAGCCGGCCGCGAACCCGCAGGTCACGAAGCCCCAACCGGCCAGTCCGCAGCCTGCCAGCCCGCAGCCGACGACTCCACCGCCTGCGGCCGCGGCGCCCAAGAAGCCGTCGAACGCCTGGTCGCTCTACTCGGTGCCGCTCGACGGCGTCTCCGTCGCGTCCCTGATCTCGAGCGTGCTGCTGTGCGGCCCGCTCGGGTTCATCCTCGGCATCATCGGCCTCGCGCGCACGGCCGACGACAAGCGTCGCGGCCGCTGGGCCGCGGTCGCGGGCATCGCCATCAGCAGCCTGACGATGCTCGTCGTCATCGGCTACGTGATGCAGGCGATGTCCGCACCTGCGCCCTGACACCGGCTCACCCCGCCCAGCGGCCACTCCGCGATCACCCGACAACCGTGGTTCGCGTACCACTGCAGGCTGATCCGGTCCGCGCGGCACCGCGCGGGGAGGAACGGCGCCAGCGACGTACGTGTCGAGTCGAGGCCGACTCCCCCGGCGAGGTGGTCGACGGTCAGGTGCGGCAGCGGCTCGAAGAGCCCCGCATAGGGCGGGCACTGCGGGAACGCCGCGCTCAGCTCGGCGGTCAGCGCCGCGAACGGGCCCGCCGGCTCCGGGTGGAGATAGATCGTGCCGCCGGCGAAGACGCGGACGTCCTCGAGCACGAAGTCGAACGCCACGGCCGCGGACGCGATCTTCTCGACCCGCTCCAGATCCTCGCTCGCGGGTGAGGCGAGGAACGGCGCGAGCAGCGTGATGTGCGCGTGCACGAACGCCGGGTCGGTCGACACGAACGAGTCGTCGTAGTGCCGCGTCCGCTCGAGGACGTACGTCTCCAGCTCGGGCACCGGGATGACCAGCACCGAGTGCCCGGTCGATGCCGTTGCGGTCACCTCGGTGTTCGTCATGGACCGGATTGTCGCCGACGTGCCACGGCTCGGCTAGGGTGCCCGGGTGTCTACGCCTGAGATGCCCGCGGATCTGCTCAAGCACGCTCTCGATGCCACCGGGTTCATGCCTCCCGAGGAGGGCATCGCGCTGTTCGAGTACGCCGCGGAGCGGCTGCCGCACGGGCCTGCGGTCGAGATCGGCACCTACTGCGGGAAGTCGTCTGTCTATCTCGGTGCCGCCGCGAAGCTGACCGGTGGCACGGTGTTCACCGTCGACCACCACCACGGCAGCGAGGAGAACCAGGCCGGCTGGGAGCACCACGACACGACCCTGGTCGACGAGCGCACCGGGCGCCTGGACACGCTCCCGACCTTCCGCCGCACGATCGAGCAGGCCGGCCTCGAGGACGTGGTGGTCGCCGTGATCGGTGCCTCGACGACCGTGAGCCGCTGGTGGACCACGCCGGTCTCGTTCCTGTTCATCGACGGCGGCCACGGCGTCGAGCCCGCCCAGCAGGACTATCGCGGCTGGGCCCCGAAGGTCATGCCCGGCGGCCTCCTCCTGGTCCACGACGTGTTCCCCGACCCCGCCGACGGCGGCCGGCCGCCGTACGAGGAGATCTACCTCCCCGCGCTCGCCTCGAAGCAGTTCGAGGAGATCGACGCGGTCGGCTCTCTGCGCGTCCTACGCCGGCTCGGCTGATGCCGCACCCCGGGTTACCTCCAGGTGCGGTGGGCACTTTGAAGTGCCCACTTCCCAATAGAAAGTAACTCTCGCATAGTTCTATGCGTGAGCAAACGAGAGATGATGCGAGCCGTCGTGGCTCGCGGCTACGGTGGGCCCGAGGTCCTGCAGGTCGTCGAGGTGGACAGGCCGACGCCGGGCGCCGGTCAGGTCCGTATCAAGGTGAGGGCCGCGACCGTCAACCCGGTCGATCTGGCAACCCGGTCGGGCGCGTTGGTCGAGGCGGGGCTCATGGCGCCACGGGAGACCACTGGCATCGGTTGGGATGTCGCCGGCGAGATCGATGAACTGGGGCCGGGCGTCGACAGGTTCGCTGTGGGGCAGGAGGTGATCGGCCTGCGGGACCTGCTCGACGTGTCACTCGGCGCGTACGCGGACTATGTCGTACTGGACTCCGATGCGGTCGCCGCGGCCCCACCCGGGCTGTCAGCGGTCGAAGCCGCCACCTTGCCGCTCAACGGCCTGACCGCTGCTCAGTCGCTCGATCAGCTCCAGCTGAACGAGGACGACACCCTCCTGGTGACCGGAGCCACAGGCGCCGTCGGCGGCTTCGCCGTCCAGCTGGCATCGCAACAGGGCGTGCGGGTCATCGCCCAGGGCAGTGACACCGACTTCCTGCGCTCGCACGGTGGGTTCTCCCACGCGACGCCGACCTCGCGGGCGAGGTGCGGCGGCTCGTCCCTGGCGGCGCGCATGCAGGAGTGGACACCTCCGGCGCCGGTATCCGCGCTCTCGCCGCGATCCGGAATCGCGGTCGATTCGTCACCGTCGTCGGCGGTCAGCCCCCGGTTCCTCTGCGCGGCATCACCGTCCACCAGGAATGGATCCACGCAGATGGGGACGCTCTTGCCCGCATCACGCGACAGAAGCTCAGCGCCCGCGTCGCCGACACTCTTCCGTTGCACAGAGCCGCCGAGGCTCACGCGCGCCTCGCCTCCGGTCGGCTCTCCGGGCGTCTCGTGCTGGTGCCGTGAACCGAGCATCTCGGGCATGGCACACCCGCGAAGCGCCGGTCTGAGCAACGGCACAGACCGGTTAACCGGGTATCCCTGCCGAGCTCGTCTCGCACCCGCACTCCAGCGCCAGCTCCTCGAACGGAGCGGCGAGGGAGGTGCCGCGCATGATGCCGGAGCCCGGGGTGGAGCCGCCGTAGCGCTCGCCGAGGGCGTCCGCAGCCAGGATGACAGCCGCGGCGGTGAAGGTGGAGTGCTCCTCGGGCCAGAAGGCGTTGGGGTTCGGGTTGGGGTAGTCGGGCGACTCGTAGACCCAGCCGGTCCAGTAGCCGCCGTCGTCGGCGCGCATGTGCTGCATGTCCCTCAGCAGCCCCAGCGCCCGGCGGTGGTCGCCGAGGTTGTCGAGCGCCATCACCAGCTCACAGGTCTCCGCGCCAGTCACCCACGGGTTGGTGTCGACGCAGAGGGCGCCGAGGCCGGGACGTACGAAGTGGTCCCAGCGCGACTCGATCAAATCCAGCCCGGCGGCACCGGTGACGGCACCACCGAGGACCGGGTAGTACCAGTCCATCGAGTGGTGCGACTTGTCCTCGAACGAGTCGCGGTGGTGACGCAAGGCATGGCCGAGGCGGCCGCCGACGATCTCCCACTCCGGCTGCGGGTCGTCCATCAGGTCGGCCAGGGCGACGCCGGCGCGCAGCGACTGGTAGATCGAGGACGACCCGGTGAGCAGCGCGAACGGGTCGCGTGTGGTCCACGCGATCCCGCCGAACGGCAGCTGCAGCCCGACCACGAAGTCCAGCCCGGCGCGTACGGAGGGCCAGTGCCGCTCCACGAACGCCCGGTCACGCCGGATCAGCCAGTGGTGCCAGAGCCCGACCGCGAAGTAAGCGGACATGTTGGACTCGCCGATGGTCTCCACCGGCGCCCCGGCGACGATCTTCATCGGCCACGAGCCGTCGGCGTTCTGCAGGGTCGGAATCCACGAGTACGCGGCCTCGGCCTCCTCCACCAGACCACCGACGAGCAGGCCCATGGCTGCCTCGACGTGGTTCCAGATGTCGGTGTGCTGGCCCGGGACCCACGGGATCGCGCCGGACGACTCCTGGGCGCGGGCGATCGACCCGGCAGTGGCCGCGATCTGGGTAGGGGTCAGCACCCCGTCGACGTACGGGATCTCGACTCTCATCCGAGGATCAGCCGGCCGAGGTCGGGTCCGAGGCGACGGGGCCCGGCTTGCGGAAGTAGAGCACCATGCTCTTGCCGATCACCGGGTCCAGGACCTTCCCGGCGAGCCGCAGCGGCAGCGGGTTCTTCATGATCTCCCAGACCAGGACCTGGTGGTAGGCCTTCACCAGCGGGTGCTTGTCGTTGTCGACGCCGACGGCCGACTTCAGCCACCAGTAGGGCGCGTGCAGGCCGTGGGCGTAGGACTTGCCCTCGAAGATCATCGCGTCACCCGGGGTGCCGTCGTTGGGCCGGCCCGCCTTGGTGACCTTGTCGATGAGCTCGTGGTCGGTGTAGATGCGGATGTGGCCGCCGGTGGTGTTGTGGTAGTCCGCGGAGAGCTTCCAGTTGACGACCTCGGGCAGCCAGCGCGGCACCGAGATGGCCAGTGTGCCGCCCGGGCGGAGCACCCGGACAAGCTCCTTGATCGCGTCGACGTCGTGGTGGATGTGCTCGAGCACCTCGGCTGCCACGATCCGGTCGAACTCACCGTCGGCGAAGGGCAGCGACAGCGCGTCGCCCTCCTTGACCTCCGCGTTGGCTCCAGCGGGGACCTCGTCACGCATCGCGAAGAACCACTCGGAGACCTTGGCGAGCTCCTCGGCGTCCTGGTCGAACGCGATCACGTCGGCACCGCGGCGGTACATCTCGAAGGCGTGCCGGCCGCCGCCGGCGCCCATGTCGAGCACGCGCTCCCCTGCCTTCAGGCCAAGGCGGTCGAAATCAACGGTGAGCACGGCTCACTTCCTTTCCTTCGAGAACTCATCGATCGTCTGCTGGTAGAGCGCGGTCATCCGCTCGGCGACGGCGTGCCAGGAGAAGTGCTCCTCGACCCGGGCGCGCCCGGCGGCCGAGTAGCGGGCCCGGCGCTCGGGGTCGTCGAGCAGCGCGGCGATGGCCTGCTCGAGCTCCTCCGTGTCGCCCGGGGTGACCTGCTTCGCGCACAGGTCGTCAGGTCCGACGACCTCTGGGATCGCGCCGGCGCGGGAGACGACGAGCGGGGTGCCGCAGGCCATCAGCTCGGCGGTCGGCAGCGAGAAGCCCTCGTAGAGCGAGGGCACGCAGGCGATCTCCGCCGAGCCCATCAGCTCCACGAGCTCGGCGTCAGAGATGCCGTGGACGAAACGTACGTGGTCCTTGATCGCCAGCTTCTCGACGAGCTGCTCGGTCGGCCCGTCCTTCTTGGGCTTGGAGACCAGCACCAGCTCCAGATCACGCTCGGTGCGCAGCTTGGCGAACGCCTCGAGCAGGAAAGCGATGCCCTTCAGCGGGGCGTCGGCGCTGGCCATGGCCAGGATCCGGCCCTGGACACGGGGGCCGGTCGGCGGGACGAACTCCTCGGGCACGCCGAGGTGCACGGTCTGCACACGCTCGGAGGGGACGCCGAAGTCGGTCAGGATGTCGCGCTTGGAGTTGTCGGAGGGTGTGATCACGTGACGCAGCTGCGCCGCGACCTTCGCCTGCATCTTCACGAACGAGTACCAGCGCCAGACGCCGAACTTCTTCTTCCAGCCCTGGGCGCTCTCGAGCTCGATGCGCCGGTCGAAGGAGATCGGGTGGTGGATCGTGGTCACCAGCGGCAGCCCGAGGTCGGACTCGATGCCCAGCAGGGGCGTGGCCAGCGTCTGGTTGTCGTGGACGATGTCGAAGTCGTCCTTGCGCTCCTTCAGCACCTTGACCACGCGCTTGGCGAAGGTCAGCGGCTCGGGGAAGGCGCCGGTGCGCATCCGCGCCCACTCCTCGACGTCGACCAGGTCGCGGATCTCGGAGAGCTTCGGGTTGCCGAACGGGTTGGGCTCCTCGTAGAGGCCCAGGCTCGGCACCTTGGTGAGGGTCACCCCCTCCCCCTCGAGATCGAGCTCGGGATAGGGCTGTCCGGAGAAGACCTCGACGGTGTGCCCCAGCTTGGCGAGCTCTCGACTCAGATGGCGGATATAGACGCCTTGACCGCCGACGTGCGGCTTGCTGCGATACGACAGCAGAGCGATCCGCATCCGCCACCTCCCTCGAAACCAGGCTGAACAAAACTAGAACGTGTTCTATACTAGCAGGTAGCCAGCGCCAGTCACTCTAATGCAGGCGCTTCAACAGACGGTGTCGGGCTTGGCGTCTAGGCTGGTGGTGTGGAGGGTTTCTGGACCCGGTTCCGCCTCGACCCGAGGCAGGCCGACAACGCACACATGCGCGCCTCCGATGCCGATCGGGAGGTCGTACGCACCGTCCTGACCGACGCGTTCGCCGACGGCAGGCTCACCCGCGAGGAGCACGAGGAGCGCGTCGGCACCCTGCTCGAGGCCCGTACGCTCGGTGAGCTGCCCGCACTCGTCGACGATCTGGTGGTCGTGTCGCCGGTTCCGGCGGAGGTCGCGGAGAACCTGCCCGAGGCACCCAGCTTCCGCGAGCAGGGAGCGGCCGCCTACCGCAAAGAGCTCCAGGAGGCGCTCGCCACCTTCTTGATGGTCAGCCTCATCACCTGGGGCATCTGGGCGTTCACCACCGCCCCCGACGGCCATCCCTGGCCGCTCTACCCGATGCTCTTCCTGGTCGTGAACCTCGTCGGCACCGGCGTACGCCGCGAGGCGATCGTGGAGCGCGAGGTGCAGCGCCTCGAGAAGAAGGCCGCCAAGAAGGCGGCGAAGAAGGCCGCGCGGGCCGAGATCGAGGCGGCCCCCGAGACTGCCGCCCCGATCCTCGACCCGCCGGCGGAACAGTCCGAGAAGGACCGGCCCGCCGAGCCCTCCTAGCGGTTGGTCGCCAGCTGACCGGCACGCCCTGAGTCGGCCGCTGGACATGTGGTCGGCGTGAAGACCTCCGGCCGCAGCCGGCGGCGCAGCTGCGCGGTGACGTACGCAGCGACGGCGAACATCACCAGGTCGGCCGCGATGAGGGCGACCAGCCAGGAGGCGTCGGCCGGCCCGTCGATCCGCTGCTGGATGTGGAGGTGGGCGATCATCGCCGAGACGATGAACCCGACACCGGCGTAGAGGGTGATGCGCAGGTCCACCCCCTGCTCGTCGGCACCGGTCACCCAGCGGCGGCCGACGCGCAGGATGGCGAGCGAGGTCAGCGCCGCGATCACCGGCAGGAACGGCACTGCGTAGCGGGCGTGGATCCAGCCGCCGCCGGCGTGGAACGAGGCCAGGTTGACGATGATGATCACGCAGTAGATCCCCATCAGCGCGCGCACGGCGAGCTCGAGGCGCCGCTCCAGGAGCGTCGGCTCCGGCCCCGGGATCACGACACGGCGCATCACCCCGTCCGGCCGTGGCCGGGCCTTCGCGTTGGCGTCGAGCACCAGGCCGGTGACGGTGACGACGAGCGTCGCCGCGGCGGCGACGATCCAGATCTTCGGGATCACGTCGTCCGCCCACAACGAGCCGTACAGGTGCAGGTAGAGCTGGGGGTTGACCAGCTGGAACAGCGTGTCGCCGTGGGTCTGCCGGGAGAACTTCTCGAAGAGCGCCGCGGAGGCGGTCGGGTCGCCGTAGAGCACGATGTTGCGTACGTAGAACCAGCCGATCACGATCACCGGCGCCAGTCCGATCCGGACCGCGAGGAGCACACCGCGGCGGAACGTACGCATGGTCGGGTCGCGCAGCCACAGCGCGGCGAGCACGCAGCCACCGAGCACGAGCACCGCCACCAGGCCGGTCGAGCGGAAGCTGGCCGCCGCGACGCCGGCGATCGTCGCCCAGACCAGCCGGTCGCGGGTGACGCCCTCGCGGATCATCCGGAACCCGAGCAGCAGCGTCAGCGAGGCCGCGACCGTGCCCCAGCCGTCGTTGTAGATCGCGCCGCCGTCGTAGGTCACCGCGCCGCAGCCGAGCACCATCGCCGCAGCGAGCACGGGGACCACCCGACGCCTGGGCACCAGCTCGCGCGCGAGCAGCCCGACCAGGATGATGCTCAGGGCGTAACCGAGCGCGTTGAGCAGCCGCAGCCCCAGCAGCGTGACCCCGACCCCTGCCGCACCGCCGACCGCGTCGCCGAGCCAGACCAGCGGCAGGCTCATCACGTAGAACAGCGGCGGGTGGTTGGCGACCCAGATGTCGCGACGGGGCTCGTCGAGCCCGAAGAGCGCCTCGGCGAACTGCGGATAGCGCACCGGGTCGGCCGGGGTGTTCGTGTCGATCGTCGGCAGCACGCCCTGGGACAGCACGATGGCGTACGCCGCGTGCTGCTTCTCGTCGGCCTTCAGCAGCGGCGGCATCCCGATCGCGTACTGCGCGCTCATCGCGAAGCCGAGCACCCCCAGCAGGAGCAGGCATACGGTCACCTGGGACAGCGAGCGCGTGGGCGAAGGCACCACGACAAGCTAGTGGGCCGGGGTGCCGTCCAGGTGACGAGCGGGCAAACGGTGACGATCGGTTTTCAGTCGGCGACCATCGAGGAGCCGGCGGCGACCTGCTCTCGGGTCGTACGCCGCCGCACATCGCGCCGGTGTCGCCAGATCTGCGTCACGCCGAGGCCCCAGAAGAGGTACTGCACCGACATCGCCCAGCGGAACGCCTCCGGCGTGTAGGAGGTCGAGGCCCCCGGCGTACGCCAGTCGAGGATCCAGCCGACCAGCACGATCACCAGCAGCGCGGCGACGAAGCCGCCCTGGTTGATGATCCCGCTGGCGCTCGCCAGCCGCGCGGGCGGGTTGCTGGTGCGGCCGACGTCGAAGCCGATCATGGAGGCGGGTCCGCCGAAGCCGACCACGCACATCAGGAGGAGCAGGACCGGCAGCGGCGCCTCGCCTGGCCAGGCGAGCACGAGGGTCCACACAGACACCAAGGCAGCGATCATCGTCAGCGCCACGGTCGAGCGGTGCCACGGGTGGCGTCCGGCGAGCACGCCCATCACCGGACCCGCGGCCAGGGCGGCGACGACGATGACCGAGAGCAACGTGCCGGCGAGGGGGTCGGAGAGCCCTTCGGAGGTCACCAGGAACGGGAAGCCCCACAGCAACCCCATCAGGTGGGAGCTGAACGGGGTGGAGAAGTGGATCCAGAAACCCAGGCGGGTGCCGGGCTGGTACCAGGACGCTCTCAAGCTACGGCCGAGCTCGCGTGGCTTGAGGGAGGTGCCTCGCCGGTGCCGGTCCCCGGGGCCGTCATGGACGAAGAGGCGCAGCAGCACGAGAAGCACCGGGCCGATCAGCGCGGCCGTGAGGTAGGCCCGGGTCCAGCCGAGGTGGCCGAGCGCCCAGGTCATGGGAACCGCTGCCGCGATCGCGCCCAGCTGTCCGACGGTGCCGGTCAGCTGGCTGACCAGTGGCACCTTGCGGGCCGGGAACCACGACGGCACCAGTCGGAGCACGCAGATGAACGTCATCGCGTCGCCCATCCCGACGAACGTACGCGCCAGCAGGGCCAGCGGGTAGGAGTCCGCGAACGCGAATCCCGCCTGAGCGACCGCCAGGATCAGCGCGCCGGCGGAGAGGACCGTACGCGAGCCGAACCGGTCGACCAGCAGTCCGACCGGCACCTGCATGAGGGCATAGACGAGCAACTGCAGCATGACGAAGGTCGCCAGCTGCCCGGCGCCGATCCCGAAGCGCTCCGTCGCCACCAGACCGGCCACCGCGAGGCTGCTGCGATGGAAGACGGCCAAGCCGTAGACCGCGAGGGCGATGCCCCACACGACCCAGGCTCGTGTTGTCTGCTGGGGACCGTGCTCATTCACATAGTGAGGCTACTTTGCCTGCAGGCCCGTCGAGGCGTGGGTGTCCTGTCGTGGACGCGCGATCTCGGTCACAGACGCCGCGAGGGTGCGAGGAGCGTCGAACGTGCCGGGCCGCATCCGGCGCCGCAGCTCGGTGGCGACGTACGCGGCGACCGCGAACATCACCAGGTCGGCCGCCACCAGGGCGACCAGCGCGAAGGTGCTGCTGACCGGCCCGTCGACGTACTGCTCGGTGTCGAGGTGGCACACCAGGCCGACGACCATGAACGCCAGCGAGACGCCGAGCCCGATCCGCAGGTCACGCGCCTCGTCGAGCGCGGTCCCGCCCGTGGTCGGGCCGGTAGGAACCCGCAGCGGCAGGAGACGTCCCAGGCGGAGCGCTGCGATCCCGGCCCCCGCGGCGAGGAACGGCAGGAACGGCACCGCGTAGCGCGCGTGGATCCAGCCGCCACCGGCGATGAACCCGGCCACGTTGACCAGGATCAGCAGACAGTAGCCGCCCAGGAGCGCCCAGATCGCCACGTCTTGGCGGTGCTGCATCGTGCTCTGTGGGGCGAGCCGGATGCGCCGCAGGACCCCCGTGCTGCGCGGGTTGGCCTTCGCGGCGGCGTCGAGGACCAGGCCGACCAGAGTGAGCGTCAGCACGATGGCGGCCGCCTGGCTCCAGTGGTTCGCGATGTTGCCGTCTGTCCACAGGCTGCCGAGGAGGTGACCGTAGAACTCCGGGTTGACCAGCTGGAAGAGCGTGGTGCCGTTCGGCTCGCGCCCGAACTTCTCGAAGAGCGAGCTCGACGCGGTCGGGTCGCCGTAGATCTGGATGTTGCGCACGTAGAACCAGCCGAACACGACCACCGGTGCCATCCCGATGCACGCCGCGATCCCGACGGCGCGCCAGAAGGTGCTGCGCAGGAAGGTACGCAGCGACGGCTCGCGCAGCCACATGGCGACCAGCACGCAGGCGCCGAGGAAGAGGACCGCCACCAGCCCCGTCGAGCGGAAGCCGGCGGCCGCCACCCCGACCGCGGCCGCGGCGATGAGGCGCTCGCGGGTCACACCCTGCCGGATCATCCGGAAACCGAGGTAGAGCGTCATGAACGCCGCCGCCGAGGACCAGCCGTCGTTGTAGATGCCGCCGCCCACGAACGTCATGGCGCCGCATCCGATGCACATCGCCGAGGCGATCACCGGCACTGCCGGCCGCCGTGGCACCAGCTCACGCGCCAGCAGGCCGACCATGATCGTGGTCAGGGCGAAACCGAGGGCGTTGAGCAGCCGCATCCCCAGCAGCGTCAGTCCCGGTGAGCCGACCGCATCACCGAGCCAGACCAGCGGCAGGCTCATCACGTAGAACAGCGGCGGATGGTTGGCGACCCAGATGTCACGGTGGGCCTCGTCCGCCCCGAAGAGACTCTCGGCCAGCTGCGGGTAGCGCGCCGGGTCATCGGGGATGTCGGTGTCGATCGTCGGCAGCGTCCCTTGGGAGAGCGCCACAGCGTACGCGGCGTGAGCGCGCTCGTCGGCCTTGAACAGGGGCGGCATCGCGATCGCCACCTGGGCGCTCATCGCGAAGCCGAGCACGCCCAGCAGCAGGACGCAGATCGTGGACTGAGACATGGAGACCCGCGGAACAGACACGATTCCGACCGTAACGCGCGAAACTGACGTAACACACGGGCCACGGCTCACGGGCGGTGAACAGAGCGCGACGGGCAGGTGAGCGGTTGTCGACGCAGGTTGTTCGTGGTGCGTCGTTCGCGAAAGCGACTACTTCGTCGCCAGCGCGCTCGCTTCGCTCGCGCGCAGCTCCTCGTTCGTCGGGAGCCGGCGTAAACCCTAGAGGGCGCCTTCGGCGCGGAGAGGGCTTACGCCGCCTCCCTCCTCACTTCGTCGCTTCCATCATCTGCCGCAGCTCCTTCTTGAGCTCGGAGATCTCGTCACGCAGCCGGGCGGCGACCTCGAACTGGAGCTCGGCGGCAGCGCCCTTCATCTGGTCGGTGAGGTCGCCGATGAGCTGAGCGAGGTCGGAGGACGGGAGGCCGACGAGGCCGCGTTCGCGGGCCTCGCGGGCGGCGTCGCCGAGCATCGGCGTCGGGGACTTCGCGGTCGTCTTGCCGGCGCGGCCCTTGGCCTCGGTGCCGGCCCAGGTGTTGAGCAGCTCCTGGGTGGACTCGTCCTCGCGGGCGAGCATGTCGGTGATGTCGGCGATCTTCTTGCGCAGCGGCTGCGGGTCGATGCCGTTGGCCTCGTTGTAGGCGATCTGGATCGCCCGGCGGCGGTTGGTCTCCTCGATCGCCGACTCCATGGAGGGGGTGATCTTGTCGGCGTACATGTGCACCTGGCCGGAGACGTTTCGGGCGGCACGACCGATGGTCTGGATCAGCGACTTGTCCGAACGCAGGAAGCCCTCCTTGTCGGCGTCCAGGATCGAGACCAGCGAGACCTCCGGGAGGTCGAGACCCTCGCGGAGCAGGTTGATGCCGACGAGGACGTCGTACTCCCCCAGCCGCAGGTCGCGGAGGAGCTCGATCCGCTTGAGGGTGTCGACCTCGGAGTGGAGGTATCTGGTGCGGATCCCGGCGTCGAGCAGGTAGTCGGTGAGGTCTTCGGACATCTTCTTGGTGAGCGTGGTGACCAGGACTCGCTCGTTCTTGGCGACCCGGTCGTTGATCTCACCGATCAGGTCGTCGATCTGACCCTTGGTCTGCTTGATGATCACCTCGGGGTCGACCAGGCCGGTCGGGCGGATGATCTGCTCGACGGTGTCGCCGCCGACCTTGTCGAGCTCATAGTCGCCAGGCGTCGCGGAGAGGTAGATCGTCTGACCGATCCGGTCGAGGAACTCCTCCCACTTCAGCGGACGGTTGTCCTGGGCGCTCGGCAGCCGGAAGCCGTGCTCGACCAGGTTGCGTTTGCGGGACATGTCGCCCTCGTACATCCCACCGACCTGGGGGACCGCGACGTGGGACTCGTCGATGACGAGGACGAAGTCCTCCGGGAAGTAGTCGAGCAGGCAGTTGGGCGCCGAGCCACGCTCGCGGCCGTCGATGTGCATCGAGTAGTTCTCGATCCCCGAGCACGAGCCGACCTGCCGCATCATCTCGATGTCGTAGGTCGTACGCATCCGCAGCCGCTGCGCCTCGAGCATCTTGCCCTGCTTCTCGAAGGCGCTCAGCTGCTGCTCGAGCTCGGCTTCGATGCCGTTGATCGCGCGCTCCATGCGCTCGGGACCGGCCACGTAGTGGGTCGCGGGGAAGACGTAGAGCTCCTGGTCCTCGGTGAGCACCTCGCCGGTGACCGCGTGCAGTGTCATCAGCCGCTCGATCTCGTCGCCGAAGAACTCGATCCGGACCGCGTGCTCCTCGTAGACCGGGAAGATCTCCAAGGTGTCGCCGCGCACCCGGAACGTGCCGCGGGTGAAGGAGAGGTCGTTGCGGGTGTATTGGATCTCCACCAACCGCCGCAGGATCGAGTCGCGGTCGTGCTCCTCCCCCACCCGCAGCCGGATCATCCGGTCGACGTACTCCTGCGGGGTGCCGAGACCGTAGATGCACGACACCGTGCTGACCACGATCACGTCGCGCCTGGTCAGCAGCGAGTTGGTGGCCGAGTGGCGCAGCCGCTCGACCTCCTCGTTGATCGAGGAGTCCTTCTCGATGTAGGTGTCGGTCTGGGGGACGTACGCCTCAGGCTGGTAGTAGTCGTAGTAGGAGACGAAGTATTCGACCGCGTTGTCGGGGAAGAGCTGGCGAAGCTCGTTGGCGAACTGGGCGGCGAGGGTCTTGTTGGGCTGCAGCACCAGCATCGGGCAGGACGGCATGGTGGAGATGATCCGCCGCCAGGTCGCCGAGGGCC
>NZ_JBHVKN010000087.1:0-5489 GCF_042798075.1 Nocardioides sp. NPDC057772 | reverse complement strand
AGCTGCTCGGCGGTCCAGGCCACCGTCGCCGTCTTACCCGTGCCGGTCGCGCCGAGCAGGACGACGTCCTTGACGCCGTCCTGGATCCGCTTGGTGATCTCCGCGATCGCCGCCGGTTGGTCGCCCGAGGGCTGGTAGTCGGAGACCACCTTGAACGGGGCGACACGACGCTCGAGATCAGTGACAGGACGCATGACACCCAGGCTACGCGGCACCACCGACAATTCTGTTGGCGATTGCTTCGCAATTCGCGAGCGCCTCCGCTTGACCCTCGTCTTCCTCCGCTCCGCTCGTCGCTGCGCTCCTCACTGCGCTACGTCCAGACGAGGGGCGCTCCAGCGCTGGACCCCAGAGCAGGGGCAGGACGACGCCGGCGGTCGCGCAGAGTGCACCGAGACCCAGGATCACGTACGGCAGCGGTCTGATCTCGGGAAGCATGCGGTCCAGGCCGAGGTGGAGCTGCATGCGCACCGAGACGGCGAAGGTGGCGGCGGCCATGCCCAGCAGGAACGCCGAGACGATCGCGGCGGCGATCTCCTCGCGACGGCGGATCTCACCCCACGGCACGGCGTCGACGATGGCCAGGAGACCGACGGACAGCACGATGGCCACCAGCGGCATGATCGTCATCAGGTAGCGCTCGTGCGGGTTGCCGCCGCCGGAGCGGAACTGGGCGAGGTTGACGACGATCACGAACGCGTGCGCGATCAGCACGAGCAGGCCCACGGTCGCCACCGACGGGACCCGGGGCGCGCTGACGACGAGGCCGTGCTCTCGGCCGTGGTCACGCAGCCTCGCCACGACGCCCAGCGCCAGCCCCAGCAGCGCGACGAGGGTGATCGTGTCGATCACCCAGTGCAACCCGGTCCCACGGAGCGGAAGCGGCACCCACAGGTGGTCGTACCAGCCGTGCCAGAACCGAGGTGCGGTCATCACCTCGAACCAGCTGTCGACCTGCACCCGCTGGTAGCGCTCGAGGAGCGCCGAGCTGGCGGTCGGGTCACCGTAGAGCACGATGTTGCGTACGTAGAACCAGCCGATCGCCAGCCCCGGCACCCCGGTGGCGATCGAGGTCAGCCAGGTCGCCCTGAGGAAGCCTCTCCAGGTGCGGTCACGGAGCAGCAGCGTCACCCCGAGGGCAGCGCCGCACATGATCACCGTGATCACGCCGGGCGCCTTCGTCGCGGCCGCCAGCGTGCCGGCGACCGCCATCACGATCATCCGGTTCCGGGTCACCCCGAGCCGCAGGATCCGCAGCGTAGCGAGCACGGTCAGCGACGAGGCAGCAACCGCGACGCTGTCGTTCATGATGAAACCCGCCGCGACCGCCAGCACCGCGGGCGAGGCCGTGACCGCGGTGGCCAGCATCGCAGCCGCCGGACGCCGCGGCGTGACCTCGAAGGCGATCAGGCCGACCAGGAACACCAGCACCCCGTACGCCAGTGCGCTCATCACCCGCATCCCGGCGATCAGCACCTGCGGCTTGTCGAGCGCGTCGGCGAGAGCGACCCAGGGCACCCCTAGCAGGTAGTAGAGCGGCGGATGGTTGGCGGTCCAGATCAGCCGGTGGCGATCGAACTCCTCCCGGTTCGCGCCCCGCGTGATCTGCGGGAACCGTTCCCGGTCGAGCGCCACCGGCGAGTCGATCGTGGGCAGCTCGCCCGCGTGGAGCGAGATGGCGTACGAGGCGTTCGGCCCCTCGTCACGGGCGTGGTAGGACAGCGCCTGCGTGGTCGCGAAGTAGAGGCTCATCGAGGCCGCGAACGCGGCCAAGAGGGCCAGCACGACGACGAGCCGGGCCGAAGGCCTGGCGGGGGCGTCCGTCGACTCGGAGGCCAGGACCGCAGTGGCGTGACTCATCGCAGGACTCCCGTGAGTTGGGCAGCTTCATGAGCCCGCACCCGGTGAGCTCGCGCCGAACGGTAGAGCACGTCCGGTGCGCCACGGTGAGTCCTCGCCGGATCAGGAGGTGAACGCCTGGCGAACCTCGTCCTCCGTCAGCCCGTAGTCGGCGAGGCTGTAGTCGTGCCTGGGCCGGGCGCTGCCGGTGCGCGACTCGGCGTCGATGCGGGAGACCTCGGCGCGGGCGGCGTCGCTCCACGGGATGCCGAAGTGGGCGTAGATGCCTTCGACGGTGCCCACCGGGTCCTGCACGAACCCGCGGTAGTCGACGTCGAGGAACTGCGCCTGGTCATACCGCCTACGGGCCTCCCCGAACGAGCGCCACGAGCGGGAGAGCATCTCCAGCTGGGTTGCCCCGATCGTCTCCCCGACGAACGTGGTCGACATGCCCGCGGTCGCCTCCGCGGACAGGGAGCAGCCCGAGGCGACCGAGACCACCGGGTCGCGGTGGGTGACCACGACGAGCGCGTCCGGGTAGACCTCCATCAGCGCATCGAGCGCGACCAGGTGGGAGGGGTTCTTGAGCACCCAGCGCTTGTCGGTGTCGTTGAGACCGATGAGCTGGAGGCTGCGGCGATGAAGCTCATACGCGTCGCGCCAGTCCTGCTTCGCCAGCCAGGCGGAGTAGCGCGGGACGTTGGCCAGCGACTCGAACGAGATCGACTTGCCGCTCTGCCGCAGCACCCGCCAGCACTCCTCGACGCTCGTGGCGTCCATGTAGTGGATCCCCATGAACTCCGGGTTGGTGACGTGGTGCTGCCGGTAGGCGTTCTGCAGCGCGGTGAAGACCGGGTCGTCCTCCCAGGTCTCTCGCGGAGGTCTGGGCTGCGGGAACTCGGTCAGCCAGGTCTCGAGGCCCTGGTGCGCCGGGTCGGCGGCCAGCAGCCGGTGCAGGGCGGTGGTGCCGGTGCGAACGAGCCCGGTGACGAAGATGGGGCGCTCGATGCGTACGTCCTGGTGCTGGGGAAACTCCGCGAGCCGGGCCTGCGTCATCAGCCGGCCGACGAGTGCCGACTTCACCTGGGCGCGGTGGAAGTAGTTGCCGACCGGTGTCAGACCGGCCTCGGGCGAGGCCAGATCCTCGACGAGGAGCCGCAGCCCCTCCTCGTGGTCGGTCCCGCCGAAGTCGCTCAGCCCGGTGGTGCGGGTGGCGGCGGCGCAGATGTCCTCGTACGTCCCGACGTCCGCCCGCTCGCGCGGTGTGGTCTCTCCTGGGCGAGTCTCAGTCATGGAACTCCCCGCAGTCCACGTTGAGCACGGTCCCGGTGACCGCGGAGGCCAGGTCGCTACCCAGGAACAGCGCCGCCCGCGCCACCTCCTCGGGAGTCGCGAGCCGCTTCAGGTCGGTGGGCGCGGCCTTCTCGGCGTACACCTCCTCGTGGGTGCGCCCCGACTCCGAGGCGATCCAGTCGAAGTAGGCCTTGTTGACGTCCTCGTAGATGTAGGACGGCGCGACGGAGTTGACCCGGATGCCGCGTGGCCCGAGCTCGGTGGCCAGCGAGGAGGCGAGGTGCGCGAGGGCGCCCTTGGAGAGCTTGTAGCCGGCGAACTCGGGCTGGCTCTGGTAGAGCACCGCGGAGTTGATCATCACGATCGCGCCGCCGGGCTTGTCGGGAGTGGCCGCGAGTGCGTCGGCGAAGAGCGCCGAGAGCCGCAGCGGGGCGTAGACGTTGGACTCCTGGGCGAGCCGGAGCGCGTCGAGCGGGATCTGGGTGAGCGGGTCCATCGGCGGGATGCCGAAGGCGTTGTTGAGGAGCACGTCGACGCGGCCGAACTCCTCGAGCGCGGCGTCGACCAGGTGTCGGCGGGCGTCCTCGTCGGTGATGTCGGTCGGCACCACCAGCGCGCGCCTCCCGTGCTCCTCGATCACGCCGGCCATCTTCTGCAGTCGCGTGCGTGTGCGGCTGGCGAGCACCAGGTCGGCGCCCATCAGCGCGGCCTGTTCGCCCAGCGAGCGACCGAGGCCGGGGCCGACCCCCGAGAGCACGACGACCTTGCCATCCAGGAGTCCAGTCATGGCGCCTAGATTAGAACGTGTTTCACTTTTGCGGAAGAGGTCAGACCGGGAAGCTGAACCTGGCCACCTCGTCGACCCACTCGGCGTACGCCGCGACCTCCTGCGGCACCCGCTGCACGCGGACGAGGTCGGCGTAGGCACGGAGCACCCGGGACCAGTCGGCGCACGGGCCGCAGATCGCCCGGCGGCAGTCGGCGGTGTGCTCGCGCGCCACTTTTTCCACCAGCGCGCGGAACGTCCCGCAGTCCTCGCCCGTCGCCAGTGCCTCGACCACGGCCCCGAGCACCTGCACCGCCTGCACCGGCGCACCGACCAGGATCGCCATCAGGATCCCGAGAGCCTGATGGGCGGCCCCATCGGCGGTGAGGTTCACCGGCGCCGTCCGCGCCAGCCGGTAGACGGCGAGGAGCTTCCTGGCACCTCCAGGGGTCGCACAGAACCTCGCCAGCTCGCTCAGGAAAAGCGCCTCGCCGGGCGTCATCTCGAGGCTCGTGACCTGGTGCCTGCGCCCTGCCTGGTCGCCGGGACCGGTGGCGAGGGCGGCGGGCCACGACGGGACCGCCTGGCGCATCAGCGACCGCATGAACCTCACTGCCGGGTCGCCCGCGAACGCACGCAGCGCGAACGGCACGTCGAAGACCCTGGAGAGGTACGCCGCAGGCTCCGCCACCCGGCCCTCGAGCGATCGCCGCAGCGTGTGCACGTCCACCGCCGCGACGACGGCGACGCCCTCCTGACTGCTCAGCTCGTCGACGGCCCGCAGCACGCCGGCCGTGGTCGCAGGGTCGCACCGGTCGAGATCGTCGACGTAGACGATCGTCCGAAGACCCGCTCCGCCGGCCGGCACCCCGGCGGGCGGGCGCGGTGGTGGTCCGGGCGGAGCCGCCCGCAGGGCAGCCTCGTAGGCCGCGAGCTCGCGGTCCATGGCCGCGAGCGCCATGGTGGTGCTCATCGGCTGCTGCGTGCGGCGCTTGCCGCGATGCCCGTCGTCCTCGGGCAGGCCCGCGAGCGCGGCTCGCAGCTCCGCCGCCCGCCGTTGCGCGGCCTGGTGCTTCGCCACCAGCGGCGGCGGCTCGCTCCGGCCCGTGCTTCGCACCCGCTCGAGCACGCCGCTGGCCAAGTCCCCGTCGGCGTGCTGACGGGCGTCGATGCGTACGTGTCTCGTACGGCCGGCGTAGGCCTCGTCGTGCGTGGTGAGCCACTCGACGCGCTCCTGGACCTTCCGCAGGAAGGTCGACCTGCCGCTCCCGGGAAGGCCTTGGACGGCCACCGAGACCGGCAGCTGGGTGTGCACGGACGCGAGCAGGCGGGCCACACGGTCGACGTCGACCCGATGACCGAGGACGTCGTCCTCGGCCGGCTCGATCACGGGCTCGACCGAGGGCTCGACGACCGGACCCACGACCGGACCCACGACGGGGCCCACGACCGGACCGGTGACGATCGGCACCTCGGCGGTGTCTCCTGCCTCCCGTGAGTCGGCCTCCGGCGGAGTCGGGACCGGATCCGGCGCAACCTCGGCGATCTCAGGAGCCTCAGGAGCCTCGTCCCCCGGCTCCGGCATCTCCGC
>NZ_JBHVKN010000086.1:0-19601 GCF_042798075.1 Nocardioides sp. NPDC057772 | reverse complement strand
GCCAGCGGCAGCCCGGCCCTGCGTACGGGCCTGTGAGCGGATCAGTGGAGGACCGTCGGAGCGGCGGCTCCGTGCTCGGCCTTGCTCTTGGGCAGGAACCACGCGGGGATGAGCGTGGCGAGCACCAGGATCGCGGCGATCACGAAGGTGGTCGAGAAGGCCTCGGCCATCTCGACCGGGATCGCCTTGAAGACCTCCGGCAGCTTGGCCGGGTCGAGCCCCAGCGAAGCAGCGGCCTCACCGACCTTCTGCTGGTTGGCCGGGTCGGACATGAACTTCTCCAGACCAGCCGCCGGGACACCGAGCTTGTCGGCGAGGTCGTCCGCGGCGGAGATCGACTCCTTGCCGGACAGGGCGTTGGTGAGCAGCACCGAGAAGAGCGCGGTGCCGGCGGAGGCGGCGACCTGCTGGACGATGTTCACCAGTGTCGTACCGCGGGCAATGGTGTGCTCGCGCAGCGTCGCCTGGGCGGCGGCGAAGGTCGGCATCATCGTCGCGCCCATGCCGAGCCCCATGATGAAGAGGGACACCAGGAGATACCAGTAGGGCGTGGTGTCGTCGAGCCGCGAGAACATGAACATGCCCACCGCGATCGTGGTCAGACCGCCGAGGACGATCTTGCCGGGGCCGGTGCGGTCGGCGAGCATGCCGGCGAGCGGCATCGTGACCATCGCGCCCAGACCCTGCGGAGCCAGCAGCAGGCCGGCGTGGAGGGCGTCCTCGCCGCGTACCTGCTGGTAGTAGAGCGGGAAGAGCAGCGAGGCACCGAAGAACGCCATCGCGAAGATCGACAGGGTGATCACCGCGACGGTGAGCTCCTTGTTGCCGAAGAGACGTACGTCGATGAGCGGGTGGTCGTTGCGAGCCGACAGCGCCCACGGGATGAACGCCGCGATCAGCACCAGGCCGGCCACCATGAAGGAGAGCACCTTGGTGTCGAGCAGCGTGCCGGCCTCGGGGATCGAGGAGACGCCGTAGAGGAACAGCGCCAGACCCGGGGACAGCAGGACCATGCCGAGGAAGTCGAAGGACTGCGACGGCTCGACGTGGTCCTTGGGCAGCGCGCGCCAGGCGTACACGAGAGCGACGACGCCGATCGGGATGTTGATGAGGAAGATCCAGTGCCAGGAGGCGGAGTCGATCAGCGCGCCACCGATGATCGGGCCGAGGATCGGGCCGAGCAGCATCGGCACACCCAGGATCGCCATCACGCGGCCGACCCGCTCGGGTCCGGCGGCGCGGGTCAGGATCGTCATGCCGAGCGGCATCAGCATGCCGCCGCCGAGGCCCTGGAGCACACGGAAGGCGACCAGCATCGGCAGCGAGGTAGCCAGCGCGCACAGCGCCGAGCCGAGCGCGAACAGCACGATCGCGGTCATGTAGAGGCGTTTGGTGCCGAACCGGTCGGCGGCCCAACCGGTCAGCGGAATCACCGTCGCCAGGGCGAGGGTGTAGCCGGTCATCGTCCAGGCGACCTCGGCAGAGGTGGCGTCGAACTCGCGCTGGAAGGTCTCCAGTGCGACGGAGACAACGGTGATGTCGAGGATCGACATGATCGATCCGAGCACGACGACGCCTGCGACGATGAGCACGCTCTTGTCGAGGTGATCGTCCGGCGCCTTCTCAGGCTTGGCAGAAATGTCTGTCACGGGTTGACAGCCTACGTGTGGGTTGATAGGTACCCTAGCCATTATTTGCATTTGAAGGGTGACCTGGCTCACCACGGCGAGCGGCTGCGGAGAGCATGAACGCCTTGATCACCCGGTAGATCGGGCGGATCAGCCAGCCGGGCACCGTGCCGTGACGCTCCTCCTCCCAGACCCGCGCCCGCGGGTGGGACTGCAGCAGCCGCTCGAGCAGCGCCGGAGAGCCTCCCGTCGGCGCGCCGGCGAGCACGTCGATGCGACAGACGTGCTTGATGTTGGCGTAGCCGTACTGCGCCGGGTTGACCAGCCGCAGCGGTGCTCCGTGAGCGCCGTCGAGCGGGCGTCCGTCGAGCCGGTCGGCGAGCAGGACGTCGTCGGCCAGGAGGTCACCCAGCTCGGCCACGAAGTTCTCGCCGTCGAGGCCGCGGACCAGCACGTGCGTGACGGTCGTGCCCGCCGGGACGGCGGGGGCGACATACTGCCGGTAGACATCGGCGAAGGCAGCACCCTCCCAGTGCAGTCCGGTCACCGACCAGCCGGCGACGCAGTGGAAGTCGGCATGGAGCCCGCGACGCCCGGTGCCGACGAGCTCGTCCACGGCGATCTCGATCGGGGCCGGGAGCACTCCGCCGAAGACGACGGTCGGACGGGCGGGCACGGTCGGCGGGGGCTGGTCGAGCCGTCGTCCGAAGCGCGGGAAGAAGTCGATGCGCCGCTGTCCTGGCGGAAGGGCGGCGCCTGGATGAGTGGTGTCGGTCATGTCAGCCACCGTGGCAGGGCCCGGGTGCGGTGCGCCTCAACCTTCGGGGGCGGAGGCCTCATCCTCGAGGATGAGAAACCCTGTCGGTGGTGGCGGCTACCGTCGTGTCCATGTCCTTCGTACCCGTCACCGGCCGCGCCGTCTTCCGGTCCGCGCAGCCGCCGCGGGACTCGGCCGTGGAGTTCGTGGACTCCCGCCGCTCGGTGTCGTTGCCGATGCGGGCCGCGCTGCCGGTCCTCAAGAAGGCGTACGCAGCCTCCGACCTGCATCCCTCCGTCGCTCTGGTCGCGTCGGCAGCCCACCTCGCCCTCCGGTTCGTGGCCGCGGGACAGCTGGAGCCCGCGGACGGTTCCTGGGCGGTCCGCTACACGCCCGAGGACGACGAGCGGGTGCGACTGCTGGCCGAGTCGCGGGCCTACGAGGACCTGGACGGCGAGGCGGCCGAGCTGCTGGTGCGGGAGGTCGTGGCCGCAGTCGCGGACGCAGTGCCCACCTCGGCGCCGAAGGCGACCGGGTCGAGTGCGTTCCGGGAGTCCCTGCAGACCCGGCTGGCGCGCTATCGGACCGACGAAGGCCCGGTGACGGCCGCGTTGCCGTCGCTGGTGCGGCTCTCGTTCCGCGTCGAGGCGCCGGAGGAGGACCTGCTCGCCGGGTCGCTGACATTGGTGCCGCAGGTGCACGACGAGGCCGATCCGCTGCACGTCGCGGATGCTGCGAGGTTGTGGGAGGAGGGTGACGATCACGGGTTCGGTCCGCGCGCGCGTACGCATGCCCAGGTCGCTCTCCGCGGGGCCGCGGAGGCCTGGCCGGTGCTCGACCGGCTCCTCGACCTGCCGGTCCCGGCGGCGCTGACCCTGTCGAGCGACGAGGTCGTCGGGCTGCTCGAGGACGGCGCCGAATGGCTCAAGGAGCGCGGTGTCGACGTGCTCTGGCCGCGCTCGCTGTCCCGCGACCTGACCACCTCGGTCGCGGTGGACCGGACATCGTCGACGTCCACCCGTGCCCGGGAGGACCTGATGCGCGAGTCGCCGCTCGGCGAGAAGGGCCTGTTCGCCTTCCAGTGGCAGGTGGCGCTCGGCGGCGAACCGCTCGACGCCGCCGAGATGGACGCCCTGGCAGCCGCCGCCGGCCCGATCCTGCGGCTGCGAGGCGCGTGGGCGGTCGTCCATCCCTCGGTGCTCCGCCGCGCGCGCAAGCGCCTGCTCAAGCGGATCAGTGGAGGCGAGGCGCTGGCGGTCGCCCTGACCGGTCAGGTGCCGGCGGAGATCGCCGAGGCCGCGCCCGGCGAGAAGGTGATCATCGGAGCGTCGATCGCGAGGCTCCGCGGCGAGGTCATCGAGGCGACCTCGGGGCCCGCCGTCGACGTGCCCGTCGAGCTGCAGGCCACCCTGCGGGGCTATCAGGTCGAAGGGCTGACCTGGCTCGCCGGCATCACGTCGCTCGGCCTGGGCGGGTGTCTGGCCGACGACATGGGTCTCGGCAAGACACTGATGACGATCGCGCTCCACCTGCATCGCCAGAAGGAGCACACCGGACCGACCCTGGTGGTGTGCCCGGCCAGCCTGCTGGGCAACTGGGAGGCCGAGCTCGCCCGGTTCGCGCCCGAGGTGGAGGTGCGCCGCCATCACGGGTCCGAGCGCGACGTCGAGGGTGCGAGCGGGGTGGTGCTGACGACCTACGGGACCATGCGGCGCGACGTCGAGCTGCTCTCCGCGGTGTCGTGGGGTCTCGTCGTCGCCGACGAGGCTCAGCACGTGAAGAACGCCGCCTCCGCGACCGCGAAGGCGCTGCGGGAGATCCCGTCGCATGCCCGGGTCGCGCTGACCGGCACCCCGGTGGAGAACAACCTGACCGAGCTGTGGGCCCTGCTCGACTGGTGCGTGCCGGGGCTGCTGGGCAGCCGGCTCGCCTTCCGGCGTGCCTGGGCGAGCCAGATCGAGGCGGGTGCGGACGTCGGGAAGGCCAAGGAGTTCGCCTCGCTCGTCGGCCCGTTCCTGCTCCGGCGCCGCAAGTCTGACCCCGGGGTCGCGCCCGAGCTCCCGCCCAAGACCGAGACCGACCACCTGCTGTCGCTCACGCGGGAGCAGACGGTGCTCTACGAGGCCTACGTGCGCGACGCGATGGCGCGGATCGAGCGGCTCGACGCCGACGACCCGCAGCGACGTGGGCTTGTCCTGAGCCTGCTCACCGGCCTCAAGCAGATCTGCAACCACCCGGCGCAGTTCCTCAAGCAGGAGGGTGGCCGGATCACGGGGCGGTCGCAGAAGATCGAGCTCCTCGACGAGCTGGTCTCGACGGTGCTCGCGGAGTCGGGGGCGGTGCTCGTCTTCACCCAGTACGTCGCGATGGCCCGTCTCCTCGAGGCCCACTGGGCCGCCTCCGGTGTGGAGCACCAGTTCCTGCACGGCGGCACCCCGGTCGCGGAGCGGTCGCGGATGGTCGAGCGCTTCCAGGAGGGCGAGGTGCCGGTCTTCCTGCTCTCGCTCAAGGCCGGCGGGGTGGGGCTCAACCTGACCCGGGCCGACCACGTGATCCATGTCGACCGGTGGTGGAACCCGGCCGTCGAGGACCAGGCGACCGACCGGGCCCACCGCATCGGCCAGACGCGTACGGTCCAGGTGCACCGACTCATCACCCAGGGCACCGTCGAGGAGCGCGTCGCGGAGCTGCTGCAGCGCAAGCGGGTGCTCGCCGATGCGGTGCTGGGTGCAGGCGAGGCCGCCTTCACCGAGCTGTCCGACGCCGAGCTCCGTGAGCTGGTCAAGCTCGGTCCGCAGAAGCGCCGGAAACGACGACGGATCGCGTCATGAGCTCGGTGCTGACGTTCGCTCGCGAGCCGCACCGGCGCGGGATGGTGCGGGTCGATTCGTGGTGGGGACGGGCTTTCCTGCGGGCGATCGAAGAGCTGGCCTACGACGACAACCAGCTCTCCGGTGCCCGGACTCTCGCCCGCTCGGGACGGATCGGCGGTCTGGTCGTCGAAGCGGGCCGGTTCGCCTCCGGGGTCGAGGACGAGCGCGGGCTATGGACGGTGATCGGCACGGTGCCGGTGCTCGACGGAGACTCGATCGCCGCACTCGGGGAGGTCCTGGGGGCCTCAGCCGAGCGGGCGGAGGCGCTTCTCGTCGGCGAGCTGCCGCTGGACGTGGCCGAGCACGCCGAGGAGGCCGGGGTCGAGCTGGTCCCCTACGGCGAGGAGCTCGCGGTGACCTGCACGTGCGGACACTGGCACTCGGTCTGCGGCCATGCGCTCGCGGTGCTCCATCAGCTCTGCTGGACCGTCGATCGCGATGCCTCCGTGCTGCTCCACCTCCGCGGAGCGGAGCGTCGCGAGCTGCTGCCGAGGCATCGGGAGAAGGCGCCGGAGACCGGCTCGGCCACGCCAGCCGGCGAGGCGACGCGCGATCAGGTCGACGACGTCGAGATCGCGCTCGACGCCGTGCTCCGGGCGCGTCACATGCTGGAGGAGTGACTCGAAGGAGTGAACACCAGCTAACCTGGCGGAATGACCCTTCGGCAGGCTCAGGACATCGCCTCGGCCCCGACGAAGACCAGGCGCGAGCAGATCCTCGACACCGCGGCCGAGCTCTTCGCGGCCCGCGGCTTCCACGGTGTCTCCGTCTCCGAGCTCGGTGCAGCCTGCGGCATCTCCGGTCCGGCGCTCTACAAGCACTTCCCGAGCAAGGACGCGATGCTCGCCGAGATGCTCGTCTCGATCTCCCAGGAGCTGCTCCGGGAGGGGCGTGTCCGGGTGAAGGCGGCCTCCGGCACCGCGGCGGCGATCGAGGCGCTGATCGACTGGCACGTCGACTTCGCGCTGCGCGACCGGGCACTGATCGTCGTCCAGGAACGCGACTGGCAGTCGCTGCCGCACGAGGCGCGCGAGCAGGTGCGCACGCTGCAGCGGAAGTACGTCGACCTCTGGGCCGACCAGCTCCGCGACCGCAACCCGGCGCTGGCCCTCGACACCGCCCGTGCCATGGCCCACGGCGTCTTCGGGCTGATCAACTCCACGCCTCACAACCGGGTCCTCCCCGAGGAGTCCACCCGCGCGGTGCTCACCAAGATGGCCCGCGCCGCTCTGGCCGAGTAGCGGCCGACTTCACAGTGGGGCTTGTCACACGAGGTTAATGAACGTTAACCTCGTGCCATGGCGTCCAATCTGCGCGAGCTGACCCTCGAACTGCGAGAGCGGCTCGAGCGCGTACGGCAAGGAGGGAGCGAGCGCTCCCGGCAACGGCACACCGACCGCGGCAAGCTGCTCCCACGAGACCGGGTGGACGGTCTCCTCGACCCCGGGTCACCGTTCCTGGAGGTGAGTCCGCTGGCGGCGTACGGAATGTACGACGACGGCGACGAGTGGGCGGTCCCGTCGGCGGGGGTGATCGCCGGCATCGGCCTGGTGGCCGGCCGCAAGTGCATGGTCGTCGCTAACGACGCGACCGTGAAGGGCGGCACCTACTACCCGATGACGGTCAAGAAGCACCTGCGGGCGCAGACGATCGCGGCGGAGAACAACCTGCCGTGCATCTACCTGGTCGACTCCGGCGGCGCGTTCCTGCCGAAGCAGGACGAGGTCTTCCCCGACCGTGAGCACTTCGGCCGGATCTTCTTCAACCAGGCCAACATGTCCGCGAAGGGCATCCCGCAGATCGCCTCGGTCATGGGATCGTGCACCGCCGGCGGTGCGTACGTGCCGGCGATGAGCGACGAGACCGTGATCGTGCGCGACCAGGGCACGATCTTCCTCGGCGGACCGCCGCTGGTGAAGGCGGCCACGGGCGAGGAGGTCACCGCCGAAGAGCTCGGTGGCGGGCTCGTCCACGCCACCAGGTCGGGCGTCGTCGACCATCTCGCCGACGACGACAAGCACGCCCTCGAGATCGTCCGCGGCATCGTCTCGACGCTCCCGGAGCAGGAGACACGGACCACGACGTACGACGAGCCCGTCGAGTCCCCCGAGACGCTCGCCGACGTGGTGCCCGCCGACACCAGGACGCCCTATGACGTACGCGAGGTGATCCGCCGCATCGTCGACGGGTCCCGGCTGCAGGAGTTCAAGCAGCTCTACGGCGAGACGCTGGTCTGCGGGTTCGCGCAGATCGAGGGGCAGCAGGTCGGCATCGTCGCCAACAACGGCATCCTCTTCTCCGAGTCGGCGCTCAAGGGCGCCCACTTCGTCGAGCTGTGCAACCAGCGCGGCATCCCGCTGGTGTTCCTGCAGAACATCACCGGGTTCATGGTCGGCAAGGAGTACGAGAACAAGGGCATCGCCCGCGACGGCGCCAAGCTCGTCACCGCCGTCGCCTGCTCGGTGGTCCCGAAGTTCACCGTCGTCATCGGCGGCTCCTACGGTGCCGGCAACTACGGCATGTGCGGCCGCGCCTACGACCCGCGGTTCCTGTGGATGTGGCCCAACGCGCGGATCTCGGTCATGGGCGGCGAGCAGGCCGCCTCGGTGCTCGCGACGGTCGCCGGCAAGCCCGACGACGAGGAGTTCAAGGCGCCGATCCGCGACCAGTACGAGACCCAGGGCTCGCCCTACTACGCCACCGCGCGACTGTGGGACGACGGCATCATCGACCCCGCCGACACCCGGCGGGTGCTGGCCATGGGGCTCGCGGTGGCGGCCAACGCGCCCACGCCCGAGCCCAACTACGGAATCTTCAGGATGTGATGGCCGTGTTCGAGAGTGTTCTGGTCGCCAACCGGGGCGAGATCGCGCGCCGCGTCTTCCGGACCTGCCGCGAGCTCGGCATCCGGACGATCGCGATCTACACCGCGCTCGACGCGGACGCACCCCACGTACGCGACGCCGACGAAGCCGTCGAGGTGGCCTCCTACCTGGACGCCGACGCGGTGGTCAACGCTGCCGCCGAGGCCGGTGCCGAGGCCGTCCACCCGGGCTACGGGTTCCTCTCCGAGCGGGCCGAGTTCGCCCGCGCGGTCGCGAAGGCCGGGCTGACCTGGGTCGGTCCGACACCCGAGGTCATCGAGCAGATGGGCCGCAAGGACGCGGCCCGGGAGATCGCGGTCGCAGCCGGCGTACCCGTGGTTCCGCGGGGCGAGGACAGCCCCTACCCGCTGCTGGTCAAGGCCGCGGCCGGTGGAGGCGGCAAGGGCATGCGCATCGTCCGCTCGCCGGAGGAGCTCGACGAGGCCCGCGCCGCCGCCGCCCGCGAGGCGCTGAGCGCGTTCGGCGACGAGACCCTCCTGATCGAGAAGTACGTCGAGCGCGGCCGCCACATCGAGGTGCAGGTCTTCGGCGACACCCATGGCAACGTCATCCACCTCTTCGAGCGCGACTGCTCGACCCAGCGTCGCCACCAGAAGGTGATCGAGGAAGCCCCGGCTCCGACGCTCACCGACGAGCAGCGGAACCTGGTCCTGACCAGCGCCGTCGCGCTCGCGAAGCAGGTCGGTTACACCGGCGCCGGGACGGTCGAGTTCCTGCTCGACGACGCCACCGGCGACGCCTACTTCCTGGAGATGAACACCCGCCTCCAGGTCGAGCACCCCGTGACCGAGGAGATCACCGGTGTCGACCTCGTCGCGCTCCAGCTCCGGGTCGCGGCGGGTGATCCGCTCGGCATCACGCAGGACGACGTACGCGTCGACGGCCACGCCATCGAGGTCCGCGTCTACGCCGAGGACGCCTTCGAGGGCTTCCTGCCCCAGGCCGGCCGCACCTCGATCGTGCGCTGGCCCGAGAACGCCCGGGTGGAGCACGCTCTGGAGAGCGAGCAGGTGGTCAGCACCGCCTACGACCCGATGCTCGCCAAGATCATCGTCCATGGCGCCGACCGCGAGAAGGCCCGCACCGCCATGGTCGAGGCGCTCGATGCGACGGCGGTCCTCGGGCTGACCACCAACACCGGCTTCCTTCGCGTGCTCGCCGCCTCCGACGCCTTCCGCGACGCCGAGATCGACACCGCCTGGCTCGACCGCAACGAGGTCCCCGCGCCCGACCCCGACGTCGCGCGGACGCTCGTCGCGTGGGTGAGCGCCATGCTCTCCGCGGTCTCGGACACCACCACCCCGTTCCGTGCCGACGGCTGGCGCCTCGCCGGCTCCCCGGCACCGACCATCGTCGACCTCGACCGCAGCGTCACCGTCGACCGCCCCGCCGGCCGCGTCGAGGACCACTTGGTCAGGCAGATCAGCGCGGCCGACCACGTCCTCGTGGCCGTCGTCGACGGCGTACGCCACCGTGCGGTCGCCAACGTCCAGACCGGTCTCGCCGAGATCGTCCACCAGGGACACCGCTTCGACTTCTCCCCGCCCGACCGGGTCGCCGGCGCAGCCGCTCACCACAGCGACGGCGCCGTCGAGGCCAAGATGCCCGGCACCGTCATCGACGTACGTGTCGCGGTCGGCGACGCCGTCGAGGAGGGCCAGGTCCTGGGTGTCCTGGAGGCGATGAAGATGGAGGTCGCCCTCAAGGCCCCGTTCGCCGGCGCCGTCACCGTGGTCGGTGTCGGTGCCGGCTCGCAGGTGCCGCTCGGTGCCGAGCTCTTCGTGGTGGAGCCCGATGCGGGGTGATCCGTCAGTACCAGCTCTGGTTCTCGCTGGTGTTGCACTCCTCCAGGCTTCCGACGTACGGGTCGCGGATGCACCAGCCGTAGGCCTGGTTCTGGAACCGGATGGTCCCGTCGGCCCAGCGCTTGATCCACCAGCTCTGCTGCTGGCTGTCGTTGCACGGCAGGCTGCGCAGGAAGATGACACCGGTGCCGGTGCCGAGCTGGGCGTGCAGACACTCGCCGGTCCTGCCGTTCTGGAAGCGGCGGGTGCCGTCGTTCCAGACCTTCACGATCCACTGCTGGGTGGATACCCCGGCGCAGGCAGCGGTGCGCGGCTCGGTCGTGGTGTCCTCCAGGCAGAGGCCGGTGGCCTCGTTCCGGTAGGTCTGGGTCGCGGCCGACGCGGGTGTTGCGGAGCCCGCGATCAGTCCGAGGGTGGCGATGATCGTCGTGATCGCGGCCAGGAGAACGGCCACGGAGCGATGCGGCCCGTGCGGCCGCAGCATGGTGAGAGTCGGATTCGACATGTGAGGTCCTGCCTATCCACCAGGCTCGGACCCGGTTGTCCGAGCGTCGGACCGACCGTGTCAGAGGGCGCTCTCAGATCTCTGTCTCGTATCTGTCAGGTTCCACGAGGATTAGGTTGGCAAGCATGAGTTCCGGACACCGCCTCCCCGCCGTCGTACGCCACGACGACCTGCCCAGCAGGATCACGATCTATGAGGTCGGTGCGCGTGACGGCCTCCAGAACGAGAAGACGGCGATCGACACCGGCGTCAAGGCCGACCTGATCACCCGGTTGCTCGACGCCGGGCTGAGCCCGGTGGAGGCGACGAGCTTCGTGCACCCGAAGTGGGTGCCGCAGCTGGCCGACGCGAAACAGCTCATGGAAGAGCTGGTCGACCGCCTGGGCGACAGGGCGCGAGAGCTCCCGGTGCTCGTCCCCAACGAGAAGGGCCTCGACCGCGCGCTCGAGCTGGGGCTGCGGCACATCGCGATCTTCGGCAGCGCGACGGAGACGTTCGCCAACAAGAACCTCAACCAGACCTTCGACGGTCAGTGGGCGATGTTCGAGCCGACGATGAACCGGGCCAAGGACGCGAACATGACGGTCCGCGGCTACCTCAGCATGTGCTTCGGCGACCCCTGGGAAGGACAGGTCGAGATCGCGAAGGTGGTCGAGGCGGGCAAGCGGCTCCTCGACCTGGGCGCCGACCAGCTCAGCCTCGGGGACACCATCGGGGTTGCCACCGCCGGCCACGTGAAGGCGCTGATCGGAGCGTTCGAGGAAGCAGGAGTCACGACCGACCGGCTCGCGCTGCACTTCCACGACACGTACGGCCAGGCGCTGGCCAACACGCTCGCCGGGCTCCAGTGCGGGGTGACCACCTATGACGCGAGCGCCGGCGGTCTGGGCGGCTGCCCCTACGCGAAGAGCGCGACCGGCAACCTGGCCACCGAGGACCTCCTCTGGATGCTCGACGGCCTGGGGATCGAGCACGGGATCGATCTCGACAAGGTCGCCGACACGAGTCGATGGCTCGCCGACCACCTCGGCAGGCCGAGTCCCTCGGCTGTCGTACGTGCCCTGCGCGGATAGCCCTCTAGACTGCACCCAAGAGTGACGGCCGGGTGACAAAAGACGGACCGCCGCGACAATCTCTACTAACTTGGTGCAGAATAGCGGGACCATGGCGCGCAAAGTCTTTCTCCATGTCGGCGCTCCGAAGACGGGCACGACGTATCTCCAGGACAGGTTGTTCCACAACCGGGTGTCCCTGGACGAGCATGGTGTCTTCTACCCGGTCGGCGGCCAGCCCGACTTCTTCCGGCCGGCGCTCGACCTGATCGATCGTCCGTGGGGCGGGATGAGGAAGACGGTCCACGGCGAGTGGGACGCGCTGGTGAAGCGCGTACGCCGCGACGAGTCCGACACGATCCTGATCAGCCACCACCTCCTCGCCGGGGCCCGCCCGGACCGGGTCGAGAAGGCGATGACCGACCTCGGCGAGGGCGGCCGTGCCGAGGTCCACATCGTCTACACCGCCCGCGACATCGCCCGGGTCGTGGCAGCCGAGTGGCAGGACCAGGTGCAGCGCGAGCGCAAGGTCACCTTCGCGCGCTACCTCGAGCGGATGCAGACCGCGAAGCAGTCCCGCTCGGCCGCCTGGTTCTGGCGTACGCACGGCCTGCCCGACGTGCTCAGCCGGTGGGGCCGCAACCTGCCGCCGGAGCGGGTGCACCTGGTCACCGTGCCTCACGACGGTGCGCCGAGCGAGGTGCTCTGGCGCCGGTTCTGCGAGGTCGTCGGGATCGAGGAGGCCTGGACCCCGGTCGACAGCGACCGCCACAACCAGTCGCTCGGTCGCGCCGAGGCGACGCTGCTGCGCCGGCTCAACGCGCGCCTCGAGTCGCAGGAGCTGCCGCGCGAGGACTACCGCCATCTGGTCACCGAGGTGATCGCCAAGCGCACCCTCGCCCACCGCGACGGACGCGAGCGGGTCACCATGCCGCCGTACGCCTTCGACTGGGCCGACGAGGTCGCCGAGTCGTGGATCGAGTGGGCCGAGCTGGCCAAGGTCGACATCGCGGGCGACCTCGACGACCTGCGACCGCAGCATCCGGAGGCCGGCGTCGAGTGGGTCGACCCGGACGCGCCGCGCACCAAGGACGTCGCCGACGCCGCGATCGACGCCCTGGTCGCGGTCGTCGTCGAGGCCGCCCGCACCGACCCGCCCCCGCGCCCGGTCGCCTCTCGCGCCGCTAGGGTCATGCGCCGCGTCCGGGGGCGACGCTCCTGATGCCGACACCCACGAGGGGTTGGGGTTGGGCCGCGCACCTGCGCGAGGGTGGAACCACTCCGTGGGCCTCCTGGTCCGAGCCCGCGGTGCCCTTCACCACCGACCACCTGCCGGGTGCCGAGATGCTCGAGCTGCTGCGACGGCTCAACGAGACGGGGCCGTCAGAGCCCTCCCGGGTCGACGCCCTGCTGCGTACGAGCCCGCCGGGCCGTGGCCGCCGAGACCTGCCGCTGCTCGGCGACACCGAGACGAGGACGTACGGTCCGCTGCCGGTGGACCCGGAGACGCTGAAGCCGCGCGAGCTGCTCCGGGCGGCGAGCGTGCGGCTTGCCGAGGACCTGCTGGACACCGTGGACCCGACGCCCGCGCCGCGCCCGCGACGGTGGCTGCGTCGGCGCAGGAACACGGAGCCTGACCAGCAGCGATTCCCCTATCGGCTGGTCGGCTCCCCGTGGCTCACACTGCCCATCCGCGAGGAGCTGGAGAGACAGGGAAGACTCCCTGGGGGCGATGGCTTCACGGTCTACGTCCTCGGCGGACCGCTGGACGAGATCGCCGCCGCCGCGTGGAAGTTCCGCACCTTCACCAACCGGGTCAACCCCTGGCACATCTGGATGCGCGACGCCCAGTGGCGCGGCTGGTTCGGCCCCCGCGCCGACCTGCCTCGGATCGCCCGCTGGTGGGCGCGTCGGGTGGGGAGGGACCGCGTCGAGATCGTCACCGATCCCGCCCTGCTGCCCGGCCTGCTCGGCGTCGACAGCGTGCCCGGCCCCTGGTCGATCTCGGCCGAGGGCCACGAGGTCGCCCGCGTGATCGGGCAGGTTCTCAGCGTACGCACGGATCCGGAGACCCAGCGGAAGCTGCTGGTCGACCAGCTGCGGCCGCGGTTGGAGAAGCTCGAACCCCTCTTTCCGGACGCCCGGGAGGTCGGCGTCCCCGAGGAAAGTTTGGATTGGGTCGAAACACAGGCGCGGGCCCAACGTGATGCATTGGTGGAAGCCGGATACGCTCTCCACGGAGACCCTGACCTGCTGCTCCCCTCGGGGAGGGCGACGCAGGGTCCCGATGAGCGCCGGGCGCTGGCGCTCGCGTTGTCATTGCTGGCGGGGCGTTCCTAGAGGAGTAGAACGTTGGAGACTGGGCGGCGCGTGCTGCTTCATGTCGGCACCCCGAAGACGGGCACTTCCTATCTTCAAGACGTCCTCTTCCACAATCGGGAGTCCCTCGCCGAGCAGGGGGTTCACTACTTCGCCGACCGCTTCGACGCCCACTTCCTGGCGGCCCTCGACCTGATGGACCTGCCCTGGGGCGGCATCGAGGAGGAGGCCACCGGCGCCTGGGACGCTCTTGCCGCGAAGGTGCGCGAGGTCGAGAACGGCACCGTGATCATCTCCCACGAGATCCTGGCGAGCGCCTCGTGGCAGCAGGCCAAGCACGCGCTGGACTCGCTGGGCGACTCCGAGATCCACATCATGCTCTCCGCGCGTGACCTGGCCCGGCAGATCCCCGCCGAGTGGCAGGAGAACGTCAAGCACCGTTCGGTCGTGACGTACGCCGAGTTCCTCGAGGAGATCCGAGACCCTGCCCGCGAGGGGCGCATCGGGTCGTGGTTCTGGGGCGTCCAGGAGCTGCCGGACATCCTCGACCGCTGGACCCAGGGCATCGCGCCCGAGCGCGTCCACCTGATCACCGTCCCGCCGCCCGGGTCGCCGTCGACGCTGCTGTGGGAGCGGTTCTCCACCGCCTTCGGCCTCGACGACCTGACCATCGACTTCGAGGGCATCGACCGCGGCAACCCGTCCCTCGGGGTGCCCGAGGCGGCCCTGCTCCGTGAGATCAACCTGGCGGTCGTGCCGGTGCTCGAACCGGCCGACTACCGGCCTTTCGTACGCGAGTTCCTGGCCCACCGCACCCTGGCCAAGCGCCGCGACTCCGCGCGTCTGGCGCTCGCTCCCTCGATCCTGCCATGGGTTGAGTCGCTCTCCGAGGAGTGGGTCAAGGCGCTGTCGGGACGCGGCTACGACGTGGTCGGCGGGCTGGAGGAGCTGCTCGTGCCGCCCGGCCTGGCCGACAAGCCGTTCGTGGACCCCGACACCGTCTCCCCGCGTGAGGTCCTCGACGCCGGCGTCGCCACCATCGACGCGCTGCTCCAGGAGGCCATCAGGCTGCGCCGGTCGGAGGCGCGTCTGGAGGACGAGGTCGCCGAGCTGCGCGCCGACCTGGAGCACACCCGGTCGCTGGTGCCCAAGCAGCGTGCGCGCGAGGGTCTCGAGCGGCGCTGGTGGGGCCGGGCGGTGCTGAAGGTCTATCGCCTCTTCCGGCGCTAGCCGCAGAGGACCGTGTCGAGCCGTCCCGCGGCGCGGGCGCGGTCGAAGACGTGCACCCGGTCCCAGGAGCCGTCGGCGTCGCCGAACGTCGCCGCGGTCAGGAGCCGCGGCTGGTCGTCGAGCCAGCGGTGCCAGTGACGGTCGAAGGACTCGGGGCGGACCAGCCGCCCGCGCTCGTACTGGCCGTCGATCGCCGCGGCGCGCGGCACGTCGATCATGACCAGCGACGTACGCCAACCGCGGGCGCGGGCGATCCGGCCGAGCAGTTCGCGCCGACCGGGCCGCGTGGCCGGGTCGTGGACGAGGAGCGTGCGGTGCCCCACGGCCGGGCCGAGCAGGACGAGCACGAGGGTCGCGATCGCGTGCCACAGGTGCACCAGTGGCCGGTAGAGGCGGTAGGGCACCTCCGGCAGCCGCGCCGCCAGCCAGCGGGTCGCCGTCTCCGGATCGAGGGTGCGTACGTCGGGGTGCCGGTCGGCCACCTGACGGATCAGGGTGCTCTTGCCGGCACCGGGTACGCCGCCCAGGAGGAGCAGGTGAGGCCTCGCGTCGAGCCCTGCGGCACGGGTTGAGCCGACCGGGGCGAAGGTGGTTTCGAGGGTCATCTGCTGCTCCTCCCAAGCGGACACCAACAGTGTGGAATCCTGTGCTCAGAGCAACGTCTGAGGAACCTGTGAAGTTCCTCTGAGAGGCGGCGTCAGCGGTTGTCGGGGTGGCGCGGCAGCAGCTCGCGCGAGGCGTAGCGTCCGATCTGGTAGGTCATCCAACCGTCCGTCCCGGCGCCGACGACACCGCCGACCAGCGGAACCCGCTTGGCCACCATCGAGACCATGCGCTTGCCGGCCACGCGCCCGATCAGCTCCTGGGCCACCTCGGCGGCGACCAGGTCGTCGACCGCGCGGTCGTAGGCGGGGGCAGTGGCGACCGCCATCGGCGGGGCGGGGATCTTCTTCTCCTTGATCTGCTTGCTCACCTTCTCCTCGCTGAGGAGGGTGAGCAGGATGGCGTTGCGCACGCGGGGGTCGGTCAGGTCGTAGCCGCGCAGGTGTGCGATCACGGCCACCATGCGGCACTGGATGATGGCCATCCCGGTGATGTTGGCCGGGAGCGTGATCGCCTGGGTGACCAGACCGCCGATGTTGGTTGCGAAACCGCCCACCCCGGCAAGCCGGACGTGGTTGTCGATGACGTGCTTGACCGCGAGCTCGACGTCGTTGTCGTGGTCGGAGAGATGCTTCTCTGCGGTCGCGGCCGCCCCGGGGAGGGGGCCGATGCCGACGATCGCGTGGTGCAGCGCCTGCCGGACGACGTTGGTGGTGACGCTCGGCGCGGACTGGATGACCTTGGGTGCGAGCCGGCCAGCCGCACTGGTGAGCACTGACTTGGGACCGATCATGAGGCAAATCTTAAGTGTGTGGTGGTTGTGGCCGTACGGGGCGATAACGTTTCGTCGTGGCGAATCTTGGGGGTCCGATCGAACCGGAGCCGTCGCCGTGGGCCTTCGCCGACCTTCGGGACCCGGGTGAGGGCCATGGTGGAGCGGATCTGGACGATCTGGTGGGCATGGGTGCGGACGTCGCGCCCGGGACACTCCTGGCTGCGTACCGGCACGGGATCTTCCCGATGCCCGGGGAGTCTCCGCGCGACCCGATGATGTGGTTCTCGCCGGTCAAGCGCGGCGTGCTCCCGCTGGACGGGCTCGTGGTCTCCCGTTCCTTGCGCCGGTCGGTGCGGGACTTCGAGATCCGGATCGACACCAGCTTCGACGAGGTGGTGGCCTCGTGCGCCGACCCGCGCCGGCCGCACGGCTGGATCGACAAGCGGATCCGCCGGGCCTACGGCAACCTGCACCGGCTCGGCTGGGCCCACTCCGTCGAGGCCTGGCAGGACGGCCGCCTGGTGGGTGGGCTCTACGGGGTCGCCATCGGCGGGCTCTTCGCGGGTGAGTCGATGTTCCACCGGGTGCGGGACGCGTCGAAGGTCGCCCTCGTCGGGCTGGTCTCAGCGCTGCGTGAGGCCGGGTCGATCGACCAGCGGATCCTGGACGTGCAGTGGCGCACCGACCATCTCGCCTCGCTCGGCGTGGTCGAGGTGGACCGCAACGACTACCTCGACCGCCTGGAGAAGGCGCTCAGGCTGCCGCTCCCGGAGGCGTTCGGCGGCCCGTCCTCGGAGGCTTAGAGGACGTACGCCTCGGCGCCGGTCTCGCTGACCATCGGCCGCCCGGCGGCGGCCCAGTCGAGCATGCCGCCGGCGAGGTTGACGACCTCGTAGCCCTGCTGGGCGAGGTAGTTGACCGCCTGCGCGCTGCGTCCGCCGACCTTGCAGACCACCAGGGTCTGGCCCTCCGGAAGGTCACCGAGGCGAGCCGGGAGCTGCTGCAGCGGGATGTGGATCGCGCCCTCGATGTGTCCGGCGGCCCACTCGTCGTCCTCGCGAACATCAAGGACTGCCACGGGCAGGGGATCGGGCACTCCGGCGATCTCGACGGTGGGGATGGTCACTCGTAGATCCTACTTGAGAAGCCGGGACATCCGGCGATCGGCGAGCGGCTTGCCGCCGGTCTGACAGGTGGGGCAGTACTGCAGGCTCGAGTCGGCGAAGCTCACCTCGAGGATCGTCGACCCGCAGACCGGACACTTCTTGCCGGCCTTGCCGTGCACGGCGAGGTTGGACTTCTTCTCGCCCTTGAGTTCGCTCATCGCCAGGCCGGAGTCGCGCTCGACGGCCTCCCGAAGGGTCGTCCGCAGCGCGTCGTAGAGGCTCTCCGACTCCTCGTCGGTCATCTCGGCGGGCTTGAAGGGCGACATCTTCGCCGCCCACAGGATCTCGTCGGAGTAGGCGTTGCCGATGCCGGCGATGATCGACTGCATCCGCAGCACGCCCTTGATCTGCTTGCGGCCCTGACCTGCGAGGATCTCGCGGAAGCGGTCCAGGGTGAAGTCGTCGGCGAGCGGGTCGGGGCCGAGCGTGGCGACTCCCGGGACGTCCTGCGGGTCGTGGACGACGTAGAGCGCAAGGCGCTTCTTGGTGCCGCCCTCGGTGATGTCGAGCCCGGTGTCGTCGTCGAGCACGACCCGGATCGCCAGCCCCGACTTCGACCCCGGCCGCGGCGGAGTCGACGGCACCTCGTCGCGCCACCGGATCCAGCCACCGCGGGCCAGGTGGAGCACCAGATGGATGCCGCTGGCCTCGATGTCGATGAACTTCCCGTGGCGGGTCACGTTGTCGACGAGCGTGCCCTCGACCGCGGTCAGCGGCGGATCGTACGTCTTCAGCGCACTGAACTGGGCGACGTGCACCTTCGTGATCGCGCGGTCCTTGAGGCGCCCGCGCAGGTCCTCGGCGAGCGCTTCCACCTCGGGGAGTTCCGGCATGTTCGCGAGTCTAGATCGTGACGCTTGCAGTGGGGGAGGAAATCCGACTATCATCGAACACACGTTCGACACGGGTAGTCGATGCAAGAGTCTGCGCCTTTCTAGGATTGTTCCTAGAAAGGCGAATAGAGGGCTACGCTGGCAAAAGATGTGGCTCGCTAGCGAAATCTAAGACGCGCCCTATATATGTGGATACCGTCTGATCATGGACCCGATCCGCAATCCGTACGCTCCCGGCGCCGGCCAGCGGCCCCCGGAGCTGGCTGGTCGTGACGAGCAGCTCGGGCAGTTCGACGTGGTGCTGGAGCGGGTCGCGCGCGGTCGCCCGGAGCGGTCGCTGGTGCTCACCGGGCTCCGCGGCGTCGGCAAGACGGTCCTGCTCAACACCCTGCGCTCGGCGGCCGTCCGCAAGGGCTGGGGCACCGGGAAGATGGAGGCTCGCCCCGACCAGTCGCTGCGCCGGCCGCTGTCGAGCGCGCTGCACCAGGCGGTGCGCGAGCTCGGTCACCCCAGCGGCGACGACGTCGACCATGTGCTGGGTGTGATCCGGAGCTTCGCCCAGCGGGAGGCGGGTCCCAACGCCAAGCTGCGCGAGCAGTGGTCGCCCGGCATCGAGGCCCCGGCGGTGCGGGGCCGGGCAGACTCCGGCGACATAGAGATCGACCTGGTCGAGCTGCTCACCGACGTCGGTGGGCTCGCCGCGGACGTCGGCAAGGGCGTCGGCGTGTTCATCGACGAGATGCAGGACCTCGGCCCCGACGACGTCTCGGCGATGTGCGCGGCCTGCCACGAGATCAGCCAGTCGGGCCTGCCGGTGATCGTCGTCGGTGCCGGTCTGCCCCACCTCCCGGCGGTGCTCTCGGCGAGCAAGTCCTACTCCGAGCGGCTCTTCTCCTACCAGCGCATCGACCGCCTCGAGCGTGAGGCCGCCGACCGCGCCCTCGCCGCGCCCGCGGGCGAGGAGGAGGCCGAGTTCGAGCCCGAGGCCCTCGCGGAGATGTACGCCGCCACCGGCGGTTACCCCTACTTCATCCAGGCCTACGGCAAGACCGTGTGGGACCAGGCTCCTCGCTCGCCGATCACCGTGGAGGACGTGAAGGTCGCGGCTCCCGAGGCCGAGCGCGAGCTGGCGGTCGGCTTCTTCGGCTCCCGCTACGAGCGCGCCACCCC
>NZ_JBHVKN010000085.1:0-19876 GCF_042798075.1 Nocardioides sp. NPDC057772 | reverse complement strand
CCACGGTGCCCACTCGGCCGACGACGTCTCGGTTATTTCTCCAGGGCCATCAGCGCGAGCGCCAGCAGCAGGCGGTCGTGAGGATCGGAGATGCTCTTGCCGGTGAGGTCCTGGATCTGCTTGATGCGGTAGATCACCGTGTTGCGGTGGCAGATCAGGTCCTCGGCTGCGTGGGTGGGGGAGCCGCCGCGGGCGATGAGGGCGCGCAGCGTCGCCAGGAGGACGTCGGACTGGTGCGTCGGCTGGGCCAGGATCGGGCCGAGCGTGCGGCGCACGAGCAGCGACGAGACCGCGGGGGAGGCGGTCAGGAGCACCTGGGGGAGGCGGTCGTCGACGACTGCGATGTCCGTACGTCCCCGAGGCACCGTCTCCACGGTGTGCGTGGCGAGCTGGAAGGCGGTGCCGAAGCCGCTGAGGTCGTCGGCGGTGGCGATCCCGACCCGGCCCGAGTTGCAGCTGCCGAGCTGAGCGACCAGATCGGGGACGGCCTCGGCCAGCGGCCGCGATCCCAGCGGGACCAGCCCGAAGTGGTGGTCGCCGCGGACGTGCCAGAACGAGATCAGGTCCGCCTTCTCCAGCCGGTCATCGGGGTTGCGTAGCGGTGAGTCGCGGTTGCCGTCGAACGCGGCGACCACGCAGGCCATCTGCTCGTCGGCGGCGATCCCGAGGATGTCCTGCACCTCGGCGGCGAAGGCCGGGTCACCGCCACGGCCCTCGGCCAGGCCGTCCAGGAGCCTGCCCTGGAGCTGCAGGTCGCGGCGCTGCAGCAGCGCCGCCTCCTTCCTGTAGGCGCCCGACATGACCGAGTTCTGCACGTCCAGGTCGGTCCACACCTGCCGCCCGGCGAGCACCATCACCCGGTCGTCGATGCCCAGGGCCTCCTGCTGGCGGACCATCGCCTCCCACAGCATCCGGGTGCCGACGGTGTAGGCGTTGAGGCAGTACTCCAGCGGTACGCCCTGCCGTGCCCGTCGCCGGCCGGTCTCGCGCCACAGATCGACGGGATTGGCGCCCGGGGTCATCCCAGCCATGGCCCGGATGCCGCGGCGTACGTGCTCCCGGGTGCTCGACCGCAGGTCGGCCCGCACCGACGGCTCGGCGTTCTGGTGCCACTCCGGCTGGATCGCGATCAGCGTCAGCGTGATGTCGTCGGCGATCGCATCGGCCTGGCTCACCAAGGAAGCCCAGGCACGCTCCACCAGCGGTCGTAGCTCCGAGTCAGGAGATGTGTCGCGAATCACACCCATGTGCGGAGCGTCCCATGCCCACTGCCGTATCCGCCAGTAAACCGGGGAATGTCGGACGGAGCGCCCGAAGGATTTTGGGCGCATTGCCCATATCCCCTGTTGTGCGGAGAGTCCAAAGTGATAGCCGTCACAACGGGCGAAGGGAGCACGATGCAGAAGCTGGGCGAAGCCACCCCGCTGTTCGCCGTCGAGGGCGTCTCGGTGAGATTCGGTGGCGTACGCGCCCTCGAGGGCGTCTCCTTGGAGGTCGCGCCTCACGAGGTGCTCGGCGTCATCGGCCCCAACGGTGCCGGCAAGACCACCCTGTTCAACGTCGTGTGCGGCTTCGTGAGCCCCGCCGAGGGAGAGCTCCGGCTGCGCGGCGAGACGATCCGCGACCTGCGGCCGCACCAGCTCGCCGGCCACGGCATCGCCCGGACCCTGCAGGGGCTCGGGCTCTTCGAGCGGATGACGGTGCTCGACAACGTGATGGTCGGCGCCGACCGCCTCGCCCGAGCCGGCTTCCTGCGCGGACTGCTCGGCCTCGGCCACCGCGACGACGCCCGTCTGGCCGCCAAGGCGCGCGAGGTGCTCGGTGAGCTCGGGATCGAGTCGTACGCCGCCCGCTACCCGGGCAGCCTGCCCTATCCGATCCGGAAGAAGGTCGCGCTCGCCCGCGCCCTGGTCGCCGAGCCGGAGCTGCTGCTCCTCGACGAACCCGCCAGCGGGCTGAGCGCCGAGGAGATGACCGAGCTCGGCGAGATCATCACGGGCCTCACCGAGCGCACCGCGGTGATGCTCGTCGAGCACCACATGGACCTGGTGATGTCGGTCTGCCACCGGATCACCGTGCTCGACTTCGGCCGCGTCATCGCGGCCGGCACACCCGACGAGATCCGCAACGACCCCGCCGTCCTCGCCGCCTACCTGGGTGACCAGGTCGAGCACGACGACGAGGACGCCGACGTCCATGCCATCACCGTCGCCGAGGAGGCCTGATGTTCGCCGTCGAGGACCTGAGCGCTGCGTACGGACCCGTCAAGGCGCTCAACGGCGTCACCTTCACCGCGGCGAGAGGGCAGGTCACCGCGGTCCTGGGCGCCAACGGCGCCGGTAAGACCACGCTGCTGCGGACCGTCTCCGGGCTGGTGCGGTCGACCAAGGGCACCGTGAAGCTGGACGGCAAGGACATCACCCGCACGGCGACCGAGAAGCTGACCTCGTACGGCCTCTCCCACGTCCCGGAAGGGCGCGGCGTCATCGCCGAGCTGACGGTCACCGAGAACCTTCGCCTCGGCGGGCTGCACCGGGCGACGGGCTCCGAGCCGATGCCGGTCGAGCGGATCTTCGAGCTCTTCCCGCGCCTGGGGGAGCGCCGCGAGGCCACCGCTCACATGCTCTCGGGCGGTGAGCGGCAGATGCTCGTCATCGGCCGCGCGCTGATGGCACGACCGACCGTGCTCCTGCTCGACGAGCCCTCGCTGGGGCTCGCTCCCCGGGTGGTCGCTCAGATCTTCGACCTTCTTCGCGGACTGGTGCAGACCGAGGAGCTCACCGTGGTCCTGGTCGAGCAGAACGCCCGCAGTGCCCTGTCCATCGCTGATCACGGCGTCGTGCTCAACCTCGGCAAGGTCGTCGCCTCGGCGCCGGCCGCCGAGCTGGCCGCCGACGAGCAGCTCCGCCACGCCTACCTCGGGTTCTAGGAGGCCAAGAACGATGCAACAGTTCCTCGACACCACCCTCGGCGGGCTGGTCCTGGGCGCGGTCTATGCCGCGTTCGCGCTGGCCCTGTGCCTGATCTGGCGCTCGACCCGGATCGTCAACTTCGCCCAGGCGGCGATGGCGATGGTGACCACCTACATCGCGCTGTCCCTGATCAACGCCGACGTGCCCTACTGGGTCGCCTTCGTCGCCGCGATCGCCGCGGGCTTCGGGCTCGGGGCCGTGATCGAGCGGGTGATCATCCGCCCGGTCGAGGGCAAGGCCGAGCTCAACGCGGTGATCCTCACGCTCGGGCTCTTCATGGTGCTCCACGGGCTGACCGCGATCACCTTCGGTGTCCAGCACCGCGGCTTCCCGGCCCCGGTCAGCACCAACGCGATCGCGGTCGGGGACACCTCGATCGGGATCACGCCCTTCGGCATCCTGACGATCGTCGTGGTCGCCGTCGTGATGGCCGGGCTCGTCGTCCTCTTCCGCTTCACCGACCTGGGGCTGCGGATGCGGGCGGCGGCGTTCAACGGCGAGGTCTCCCGCCTCCTGGGCGTACGCGTCGGCCGCATGCTCACCCTCGGCTGGGCTCTCGCCGCGGCGGTGGGCGCGGTGGCCGGGATGCTCATCGCCGGCGGTGACCTGGTGAACCCGGCGTTCATGGACCCGTTCGTGATCTACGGCTTCATCGCCGCCGTGCTGGGTGGCCTCGACTCGCCGCTCGGGTCGGTGATCGGCGGGCTGATCCTCGGGCTCTCGCTCTCCTACGTGACCGGCTATGTCGGGGAGCACGTGGCGCCGCTGGTGGCGCTCGGGATCTTGATGGTGGTGCTGCTGGTGCGTCCCAGCGGCCTCTTCGCGGCGGCTGCGGCCAGGAGGGTCTGACCCATGGAACGTCTGCGCTCTCTGCTCCGTCCGGTGACGTCCGTGCCGCTGGCCCGCCACCTCCTCGTCGCCCTGATCGCCTTCGTGGTGGCGATGGCGGTGATCGGCACCTCCAGCCAGTACCTGCAGACCCGCTACGCCGAGATGGCCTACTTCGCCATCGCCGCCGGCGGACTCACACTGCTGACCGGGCTCTCCGGGCAGCTCTCCCTGGGCCACGGTGCGCTGATGGCGGTGGGTGCCTATGCCGCCACGCTCGTGCTCGAGCGCACCGGTGGGGAGTCGCTGGCCGACGTCTTCGTCGCGCTGCTCGTCGCGATCGCCGTCTGCGCGGTGGTCGGCGTCGTGGTCGGGGTCCCGGCGGCGCGGCTGCACGGGCCCTACATCGCCGGCGCGACGCTGACCCTGGCCGTCGCGGTGCCGCGGTTGGCCAACCAGTGGGAGGTCCTCGGCGGCGAGCAGGGGCTCCAGGTGCCGGTGCCGCGGGCGAGCGAGCTCCCGGCCTGGATCCAGGACCTGATCTGGTTCTTCACCGCCGTCGAGATCGACCAGTACTCCTTCCTCGCCTACCTCGGCTGGCTGCTCCTCGCGCTCGCCTTCGTGGCGCTCGCCAACCTGAGCCGGTCCCGGGTGGGACGCCGCTGGCGGGCGGTGCGGGACGACGACGTCTCCGCCGAGCTGGCCGGCATCCACCTCGGCCGCGCCCGCGTGGTCGCCTTCACCGTCAGCGCCATGTGTGCCGGGCTCGCCGGCGGGCTGATGGCCATGAACGTACGTCTCACGGCGCCGGGCGCCTTCACGATCACGCTCTCGCTCACGCTGCTGGCCGCGGTCGTCCTGGGTGGGCTGGGCAGCCTGACCGGGGCGCTCATCGGGGCCGGCGTACTCGCCTTTCTTCCTCACTTCGCCACCGATCTCGGGGAGTCGGCCGGGCTCAGCGCAACCCAGGCCGCGGAGGTCACCCCGGTGGTCTACGGGCTGGTGCTGATGCTCGTCATCCTCCTCGCTCCGGCGGGGATCGTCGGCAGCCTGCGCACGTTCCTGGCGCGCTCATCTCTCGGGTCAACCAAGGAGAAGACAACATGAGAAACACTGCACGCAGAGCCGTACAGGTCGTCTGTGTCCTCACCACTGCCTCGCTCCTCGCGGCCTGTGGTGCGGGGAAGGAGCGACCCTCCGAAGAAGGGACGGCGGTCGGCGTCACCGACACCACCATCAAGGTGGGTGCTCACTTCCCGCTGACCGGTCCGGCCGCGCCCGGCTACTCGGAGATCCCGTCCGGACATCAGGCGTTCTATGAGTACGTCAACGACGCCGGCGGCGTCCACGGCCGCGAGATCGAGATGGTCGTCAAGGACGACGCCTACAACCCGACCAACACCAGCGCCGTCACCAACGACATGATCCTGCAGGACGAGATCTTCGCGATGGTCGCCGGCCTCGGCACCCCGACCCACCGCGCGGTCGTGCAGCGGCTCAACGACGACGGCATCCCCGACCTGTTCGTCTCCAGCGGCTCGCTGCAGTGGGGCGACGACCCGGCGACCTCGCCGATGACGTTCGGCTGGCAGCCGGACTACGAGATCGAGGGCAAGGTCATCGGCAAGTACGTCGCCGAGAACATGCCCGACGCCAAGGTCGGCCTCTTCCTGCAGGACGACGACTTCGGCGAGGACGGCGAGAAGGGCGCACGGCAGTTCCTCGACTCCCAGATCGTCGACGTACAGAAGTACACGCCGGGCGGATCGACCGACTTCTCCCCGCAGATGTCCTCGTTCAAGTCCAAGGGCGTCGACCTGGTGATCGGCTTCAACACGCCCTCCTACACGGCGCTGAGCCAGATCGCCGCGCAGGGCGTCGGGTTCAAGTCGAAGTGGTTCTACTCCAACGTCGGCTCCGACCCGGCGCTCGTCGGTGGCCTGCTGGCGTCGATGACCAAGGGGAAGATCCCGGCCGAGCAGGGCGTGAAGCTGATGGACGGGATGATGACGACGGAGTACATCCCCGGCGTCGACGCTCCCGATGACGAGTGGGTCAAGCTGTGGCAGAAGGTCTGGGACTCCTACTCCAAGAAGGGCTCGGAGAAGCTGACCAACTACCGGATCTACGGCATGTCGCAGGCTTACACCTTCGTCCAGGCGCTGCAGGCCAACGGCAAGGACCTGACCCGCGAGTCGATCGTGGAGACGATCGAGAAGGAGGGTGCTTCCTTCGAAGGACCCGGGCTGGCGCCGTTCCGGTTCTCCGAGGACTCCCACATGGGTATCTCCGGGGTGAGCGTGGTCGAGATCAAGAATGGTGCCTCCGAGCCGCTCACGCCGGTGCTGGTCACCGACATCGGCGATGCGCCCATCGAGGAGGACGACAGCGCCGCCTCGGACGCTCCGCCCTCGTCCGGCATCCCTGAGTGATCCGTACTGATCAGTAGGTAGTCACACGTTCACGGATCGACCTCGGTACAGTGGTCAGCCAACCCCAAACGCCACTGGAGGTGGTCGGTCCGTGAACGTACTCGCACCCGGTAGCGGAGTGGTTGTGACCGGAGCAGCCCGAGGGATCGGGAGAGCCCTGGCCACGCGGTTCGCCGCGGAGGGGTGTCGCGTCGTCGTGGCCGACATCGACGACGCCGAGCTCTGCGCGGTGGCCGACTCGATCGGTGCCCTTGCAGTCCCCGGCGACGCCGCCTCCGCCGCCGGCACCGCGGCGCTGGTGGACGCTGCCCGGGAGGAGCTCGGCAAGATCGACGCCTGGTACGGCAACGCGGGAGTCGAGCGCGGCCGCGGCCTCGAGGCTTCCGACCACGCCTGGTTGACCTCCTACGAGGTCAACGTCCTCGCCCACGTACGCGCAGCGCGGCTGCTGCTGCCGGACTGGGTCGCCCGCGGCGCCGGTCGGTTCGTGGTCACCTCCTCCTCCGCGGGTCTCCTCACGCTGCTCGGCTCCCCCTCCTACGCGGCCACCGAGCACGCCGAGATCGCCTTCGCCGAGTGGCTCGCCGCCACCTACCGGCACCAGGGCATCGTTGCCCAGGCGATCGTCGCGCGCAGCGTGAAGACGGCGATGCTCGAGCGCTCCTCCGGGCTCCCGGGTTTCCGGACGGAGGAGGGCGCGCTCACCGCCGAGGAGGTCGCCGACGCCGTCTGGGATGCCGGGCAGAGCTCGCAGTTCTGGATCTCGCTCGAGCCCGACGTGGCCGAGGAGTACGCGGCTCGTGCCGCGGACGTCGACAGCTGGCTCGACGGGGTGAACCGGTTCCGGCAGGAGCTCGACCAGACCGACTAGTCTCGACGCGTGGAACCTTTGGTCTCGACCTGGCTCAGCGGCCTCGACGGCATCCCGACGCAGGCCCAGAACGTCAACCAGCAGCACTACGCGGCGAGCCTGATGAAGGTGCCGGTGGCGATCGCGGCCTATCGGCTGCGCGGCCGTGGGCTGCTGTCGCTGGACGAGCCGATCGCGGTGCATCCCGACTTCGACTCCGCGGCCACGGGGGCGCGGTTCGAGATGTCGCGGGAGGAGGACCAGGATCCCGAGACCTGGGAGGCGGTCGGCTCCCAGCTGCCGCTGGGTGATCTCGTACGCCGCTCTCTGACCGTCTCCGGCAACCTGGCCGTCAACCTCGTGCTCGAGCGGGTGGGCCTCGAGGAGGTCGCCGCGGTGCTCGCCGACGCAGGGGTCACGCCGATGACGACGATCGCGCGGGGGATCGAGGACGCGCCCGCGCGCGAGGCCGGGCTGCAGAATCTGGTCACCGCCAACGACATGGGCAAGCTGCTCACCAAGCTCGCCTCCGGCCGGCTGCTCTCGCCCGAGTCGACCGCCGAGCTCGAAGGGATCCTGGTCGCGCAGGAGTATCGCGACGCGATCCCGCTCGGCGTGCCCGAGGACGCGGTGGTCGGCAACAAGACCGGCTGGGTCGACGGCGTACGCCACGACATGGCGATCATCCGGCCGGCTCAGGGCCCTGCTCAGGTGATGGTCGTGCTCACCACCGGCCTGGACGACGACGAGTCGGAGTTCCGGATCAGCGAGGTCGCTCGCTATCTGTGGTCGACCCTGTGACGGTGCCTCGGGTCGCGGCGGTGCGCACGCGGCGTGTCCGGGTGCCGCTGCACACCCCGTTCGTGACCGCGCTGCGGCGTACGGAGTTCGCGGAGACGGTCGTGGTCACCGTCGAGGACTCCGACGGGTGCGTGGGCTGGGGTGAGGCGCCGCAGGTCTGGCGGGTCACCGGCGACTCGCTCGCCGGGTCCGCGGCGGCGCTGGAGGGGCCGATCTCTGACGCCCTGGTCGGTGCTGGGGCCGATCTGTCGTCGGCCGGGCTGATCCAGGGTGCGGTCGTCGGGAACCGCTCCGCCAAGATGGCCGCCGACATCGCGCTGCACGATCTCGTCGCCCGGCGGAGCGGAGTCTCGATGACCGGACATCTGGCCGAACTGGACGGGCACTTCGTGGGGTTGTCGGGTGTTTCAGTGCCCGTCATGTCCAGGGATACCCGGTCGACCGGGTATCCCTGGAACACCGTCACCACCGACATGACCCTCTCCGTCGGCACCCCCGCCGACCTGGCAGACGCGGCAGCCGCCCGAGCCCGAGACGGGTTCACGACGCTCAAGATCAAGGTCGGAACGGACGCAGCAGGCGATGCCGAGCGCGTGCTCGCGGTGCGCGAGGCGGCTCCGGGCTGCGTACTCCGTCTGGACGCCAACACCGGCTGGCGCGCGGACGAGGCGGTGGCGGTGCTGACGACGCTCGCCGACCACGATGTCGAGCTCGAGTTCGTCGAGCAGCCGGTGGCCCGGCGTGACCTGGAGGCGATGGCGTACGTCCGGCGGAACCAGCCCTATCAGATCCTGGCCGACGAGTCGGTCTTCGATCTCGAGGACCTCGTCGACGTCATCCGCGCGGGTGCCGCGGATGCGGTCAACGTCAAGCTGGCCAAGTGCGGCGGGATCACGCCCGCGATCGAACTGCTGGAGGTCGCGAAGCGCCACGGCCTCGGCCGTCTCGTCGGCTGCATGATGGAGTCCCACCTCGGCATAGGCGCGGCCGCAGCCCTGGTCGCCGCGACAGACCTCCCCGGCGAGCAGGATCTCGACGCGGGCTGGTGGGCGAGGAGCAGTCCGTACGAAGGTGGCATCGCCTACGACGGCCCTCGCATCCTCTTCCCCCGAGCGAACGGTCTCGGCATCGAAGGAGTCCTCCCATGACCACCGTCAACCAGCCCACCTTCGTCGTCGCCGAGCCCGCTCCCGATGCCGAGCACGAGACCGAGGTCGTCCCCGGCGAGGAGGTCGTCGTCCTGAAGACGCAGGGGGAGTGGGCGTACGTCGTGGTCCCCTCCCACGCCTCCTCGAAGGACGAGCGCGGCTATCCCGGCTGGCTGCCGACGGACGCACTGGCCACGTCCGTGGACACCCTGCTCGCCAAGGCACGCACCTACCTCGGCGTCCCCTACGTCTGGGGCGGCACCACCGACGCCGGCATCGACTGCTCGGGGCTGGTCTTCCGAGCCGCAGAAGCGATCGGCGTACGTCTCCCAAGGGACGCTCGCGACCAGGCCGTCGCGCTCGATCCGATCGGCCTCGACGACGTCACCGCCGGTGACCTCTACTTCTTCGCGCGCCCGGACGGGCGGGTCATGCACGTCGCCATCGCCACCGCGCCTCCGGCGCCCGACGGCACCCGCCCGATGATCCACGCCGACGGCGACAAGATGCTCGTGGTCGAGGAGCCGATGGCCCCCGATCGGCTCGCTACCCTCGTCAGCGCCGCCCGTCTGTGACGTCCGTGTGACTTATCTGCCGGGCCCGGTGAATTTCTCGCGCGCCAGAAGTGACAATTCGGCGTGGTGGGTTAACTTCGAACGTATGACTCGTACTGGGGCACTGAGTCCGCAGAGCCGCGATCTCGCGATCGGCACGATGGTCGGTGCGGCGGGAGAGACCGAGCTCGACGTGCTCGTCGTCGGCGGAGGTGTGACCGGCGCCGGAGTGGCGCTGGACGCCGTCACCAGAGGCCTGAGCACGGGCCTGGTGGAGCAGCGCGACCTGGCCTCGGGAACGAGCTCGCGCAGCTCGAAGCTCGTCCATGGCGGGCTGCGCTACCTCGAGATGCTCGACTTCGAGCTGGTCCGCGAGGCGCTCCAGGAGCGCGGCCTGCTGCTCAACACCCTGGCGCCGCACCTGGTCCGGCCGGTGCCGTTCCTCTACCCGCTGACCAATCCGGTCTGGGAGCGCGCCTACATCGGCGCGGGCCTGGCGCTCTACGACGGGATGGCGAGCTTCGGCCCGCTCTCCGGGATGGGCAACTCCGGCCTCCCGCGCCACCGCCACCTCACCCGTCGCGGGGTCGCGCGGATCGCCCCCGACTTCAACACCGACGCGATCACCGGCGCGATCCAGTACTACGACGCCCAGGTCGACGACGCCCGCCTGGTGATGACGATCGCGCGCACCGCCGCCTCCCACGGCGCTCACATCGCCACCCGTGTCCAGGTGACCGGGTTCCTGCGCGAGGGCGAGCGGGTCGTCGGCGTCCGTGCCCGCGACCTCGAGCACGACCAGGACCTGGTCATCCGCGCCAAGACCGTGGTCAACGCCGCCGGGGTGTGGACCGACGAGATCCAGGCGATGGTCGGCGGCCGGGGCGCCCTGCACGTCCAGGCGTCCAAGGGCATCCACCTCGTCGTCCCGCGCGACCGGATCCGTTCCGAGTCGGGGTTCATCGTCCGCACCGAGAAGTCGGTCCTCTTCGTCATCCCGTGGGGCCGCCACTGGATCATCGGCACCACCGACACCCCCTGGACCTACGACCTCGCCCACCCGGCGGCCTCCAAGACCGACATCGAGTACGTCCTGGAGCACGTCAACGCGATCCTGCGGGTGCCGCTCGACCTCGAGGACGTCGAAGGCGTGTACGCCGGGCTCCGCCCGCTCCTCGTCGGCGAGTCCGACCAGACGGCTGCCCTCAGCCGCGAGCACACCGTGGTCACCCCTTTGCCCGGCCTGGTGCTGATCGCCGGCGGCAAGCTGACGACCTACCGGGTGATGGCCAAGGACGCCGTCGACGCGGCGGCGCACTCGCTGGGAACGACCACCAACATGACCCTGCGCGAGTCGATCACCGACAAGGTGCGGCTGGTCGGGGCCGAGGGCTTCGAGACCCGCTCCAACCAGCGGGTCCTGCTGGCCCGCCGCTCCGGTCTGCACGTCGCCCGGATCGACCACCTCCTCGGCCGTCACGGTGGGCTGATCGACGACGTGCTCGACCTCATCCAGCAGCGCCGCCCGCTCGCTCTGCCGCTGGAGGGTGCCGACGACTACCTGGCTGCCGAGGTCGTCTACGCCGTCCACAACGAGGGTGCCCGCCACCTCGACGACGTCCTCGAGCGCCGCACCAGGATCTCGATGGAGACCTTCGACCGCGGCGTACGCGCCGCTCCCGGGGTCGCCAAGATCATGGCCGAGGAGCTCGACTGGGACGAGCAGCGTGCCAAGGAGGAGGTCGACCACTACCTGCGCCGCATCGAGGCCGAGCGCCGCTCCCAGCTCCAGGTCACCGACGAGGAGGCCGACCGCGCCCGCCTGGAGGTCGAAGACCTCGTCTGAATTACCGTGGCGGACCAAGCGGTTGACGTAGCACTCTGACGCCATGTTCCTGGTCGCAGATCCCCCCGAGCCGCTGGCCACCGATGACTTCGTGCTCGCCCCGCTGCGTCCCGAGCTGCTCGACCTGGACACCGAGGCCTATCTGGCCAGCCCGGACGTCATCCGTGACCACAGCTGCGGCAGGTGGCCGCTGGAGGGTTTCGGCGCCGACGACAACCTCCCGCTCGTGATCCGGCACTGGTCCGACCACCAGGCGAAGCGCGCTTTCACCTACCTCTTCCTCGACCCCGCGGGCACCACCTCGCTCGGCTGCCTCTACGTGCAGCCGCTGTATCCCTACCTGGAGGCGATGGGCGCCGACGCCCAGACCCTGCTCAGGTACGCAGGTGGCTCCACCGCCCGGGTCAGCTACTGGCTCCGCCAGGACCGTGCGCCCGGGCTCGGCGCGGCGGTCGCCGAGCGGCTCGACGAGTGGCTGCGTACGAAATGGCCGTTGGACGCCTATCTCTACCGAGCAACCCCCGCTGAGGAGTGCACGGTTCACGCCCTCGACCGGCTTCCGCTGGTCCGCGTCGACATCGACCTTCCAGCCGAGCAGCACAGCTATCTGTGGTGGGCAGCCGACGTTCGTATCGTGAGTTAGTGGGACGACTGTCTGGCTTCCGAGACGCTGGTCACATACTCTCGGTACATGAGCGCATCGAACCCGACTTCTTCCGGCGGCCCGATCGTCGAGGGCCCGCTCGATCCCGAGCACCACGCCACGGCGTCCCTGGCCCTCGAGCCTGACTACGTCTCCCGCCTGACCGGCCGCATCGTGGCGACGACGGGGGAGAGCCGAGAGGTCATCAGCCCGCTCAACGGGGCGCCCCTGGCGCACATCCCGCAGTCGAGCGACGACGACGTCGCCGGGGCCTTCGCCAAGGCTCGGGTGGCGCAGGAGAAGTGGGCCGCGACCCCGGTCGCCGAGCGCGAGCGCATCTTGATGAAGCTGCACGACCTCGTCCTCGACCGGCAGGACGAGATCCTCGACCTGATCGTGCTCGAGTCGGGCAAGGCCCGCAAGCACGCCTTCGACGAGCCGCTGCACATCGCGCTGACCGCCCGCTACTACGGCCGCCGGAGCAGCAAGATCCTCGACACCGAGCGCAAGCTCGGCGTCATCCCGATGCTCACCCGGGTCGAGCTCAACCACGTCCCCAAGGGCGTCGTCGGCATCATCAGCCCGTGGAACTACCCGTTCACGATGGCGCTGTGCGACGGCCTCGCCGCGATCGCCGCCGGCAACGCGGTGGTCATCAAGCCCGACTCGCAGACCATGCTCAGCGCGCTCCTCGGTGCCGAGCTGCTCGAGGAGGCCGGGCTCCCGGAGAACCTGTGGACCGTCGTCGCCGGACCGGGATCGAAGGTCGGCACCAGCATCATCCAGCGCGCCGACTACGTCTGCTTCACCGGCTCGACCAACACCGGCAAGACCGTCGCCAAGCAGGCCGCGGAGCGGCTGATCGGCGCCAGCCTCGAGCTCGGCGGCAAGAACCCGATGCTGATCCTGAAGGACGCCGACATCGAGAAGGCGGCCGAGGGCGCGACCCGTGCGGTCTTCTCCAACTCCGGGCAGCTGTGCGTGAGCGTCGAGCGGCTCTTCGTCGACGACCAGGTCTACGACCGGTTCGTGGAGCGCTTCGTCGCCCGCACCCAGGCGATGACCCTCGGCGCCACCCTCGGGTGGGAGAACGACATGGGCACCCTGATCTCGCAGGCCCAGGTCGACACCGCGACCGCCCACGTCGAGGACGCCGTCTCCAAGGGCGCGCGCGTGCTCACCGGCGGCAAGGCCCGCCCCGACCTGGCGCCGTTCTTCTTCGAGCCGACCATCCTCGAGGGCGTCACCCCCGAGATGACCTGCTTCGGCAACGAGACCTTCGGCCCGGTCGTCTCGATCTACCGCTTCCACAGCGAGGAGGAGGCGATCGAGCGCGCCAACGACGGCGAGTACGGTCTCAACGGCTCGATCTACAGCCGCGACACCGCTCGTGCCCGTCGCATCGCCCGCCAGATCAAGTGCGGCACGATCAACATCAACGAGGCCTTCGGCGCCACCTTCGCCAGCATCGACGCCCCGATGGGCGGCATGCGCGAGTCCGGGCAGGGTCGTCGCCAGGGCGTCGAGGGCATCCTGCGCTACACCGAGACCCAGTCTGTCGCCTCCCAGGCCGTGCTGCGCTTCTCCCCGCAGTTCGGGATGAGCGACCAGGCGTACGCCAAGTTCATGACCGCCTCGCTGCGGGTGCTGAAGTCGCTGGGCCGCGCATGAGCGGGAGCCACTACGACGTCCTCGTCATCGGGTCGGGCTTCGGCGGGTCGGTCAGCGCGCTGCGCCTGACCGAGAAGGGCTACCGCGTCGGTGTGCTCGAGGCCGGCCGTCGCTTCAGCGACGACGAGCTCCCCAAGAACAGCTTCGACGTGCGCAAATACCTCTGGGCGCCGGCGATCGGCTGCTACGGACTGCAGCGCATCGACATGGTCAAGGACTGTCTGATCCTGGCGGGTGCCGGCGTCGGCGGTGGTTCCCTGGTCTACGCCAACACCCTCTACGAGCCGCTCGAGCCGTTCTACAAGGACCCGTCCTGGAGCCACATCACCGACTGGAGGTCCGAGCTCGCGCCCTACTACGAGCAGGCCAAGCGGATGCTGGGGGTCGCCACCTATCCGCGGATGACGCCCAGCGACGACGTGATGCTCAAGGTCGCCGAGTCGATGGGCCGGGGTGACACCTTCCACCCGACCCCGGTCGGCGTCTTCTTCGGCGGCCCCGGTCAGGTCGCCGGGCAGGAGGTCGCGGACCCCTACTTCGGAGGCGAGGGTCCGGCGCGGCGTACCTGCATCGACTGTGGCGAGTGCATGACCGGCTGCCACCACAACGCCAAGAACACCCTGGTCAAGAACTACCTCTACCTGGCGGAGAAGAACGGCGCCGAGGTGCACCCGCTCACCACGGTGACCCGGGTCTATCCGGCGAAGGACGGTCAGGGGTACGTCGTCGAGGCCCGTTCCACGAAGGCCAAGCTCGGCCTGGGCAGGACCAAGAGGTTCACCGCCGACCAGGTGATCTTCTCGGCGGCCGCCCTCGGCACCCAGAAGCTGCTCCACAAGCTCAAGCGCACCGGCGACCTGCCGCAGATCTCCGACCGGCTCGGCGAGCTGACGCGTACGAACTCCGAGTCGATCCTGGGCGCCATCGCACCGGACCTCTCCACCGACTACACCGAGGGCGTGGCGATCACCTCCTCGTGGCATCCCGACGAGGACACCCACATCGAGCCCGTACGCTACGGCCGCGGCAGCAACGCCATGTCCGCCCTGCAGACGGTGCTGACCGACGGTGGCCCGAACCGGTTCCGCCGGTGGCTCAAGCAGCTGTGGATCGACCGGCGTGCGCTGTTCTCGCTCTACGACCTGCGGCACTGGTCCGAGCGCACCGTGGTCGCGCTGGTGATGCAGTCGCTGGACAACTCGATCACCACCTTCACCAAGCGTGGCCTCTTCGGGTGGCGGCTCTCCTCGCGCCAGGGCCACGGCAAGCCCAATCCGACCTGGATCCCGAAGGCCAACGAGGCGGTCCGGAAGATGGCCGAGGTGATGTCGACCGGGGACAAGAAGGCGTTCGCCGGCGGGTCGATCGGTGAGCCCTTCAACCGACCGCTCACCGCGCACTTCATCGGTGGGTGCACGATCGGCGACTCGCCCGCGACCGGTGTCGTCGATGCGTACCAGCGGGTCTTCAACTACCCCGGCCTGCACGTCGTCGACGGCTCGGCGATCTCCGCCAACCTGGGCGTGAACCCGTCGCTGACGATCACCGCACAGGCCGAGCGGGCGATGGCGTTCTGGCCCAACAAGGACCAGGCCGACCCGCGTCCGGAGCTGGGCGCCCCGTACGCGCGGATCCAGCCGGTCCAGCCGGCGGCTCCTGCGGTGCCGGCCACCGCGCCGGCAGCGCTGCAGCTGCCCATCGTTGACGTTCGGTGACCGGACTGTTGCCGTAATGACACCGACGCGTACGAAGTTTCTGGCAGGAAGTTTTTAGTTGACCCGTAACCGTGGTTAAGAGGGGTCGTTGGAGTGATCAGACCCGGGATTGCTCCCTCCCTAATACATGCCGGGTCTTCAGTCCGGGACAGCGATGCCTCGGACAATCAGGGCCCGGCCACCTCCCTCCCCGGCCGGGCCCTGGTGCATTTCACGGACGACGTGACCCGTCGTTAGGATTCGTGCATGACGCAGGCTCCTGGGGCGGAAGAGCACGATCTGGTTCTCGTGGTGGACTTCGGCGCGCAGTACGCGCAGCTGATCGCCCGCCGCGTCCGTGAGGCGAAGGTCTACTCCGAGATCGTGCCTCACTCGATGCCGGTCGAGGAGATGCTCGCCAAGAACCCGAAGGCGATCATCCTCTCCGGCGGCCCCTCGAGCGTGTACGCCGAGGGCGCCCCCGCCATCGACAACAGCCTGTTCACCGCGGGCACCCCGGTCTTCGGGATGTGCTACGGGTTCCAGTTGATGGCTCAGGGCCTGGGCGGGACCGTCGACGACAACGGCGCCCGGGAGTACGGCCGGACGCCGGTCACCGTCGGGGTTCCCGGCACCCTGCTCCGGGACATCCCGCCGGCCCACAACGTGTGGATGTCGCACGGAGACTCCGTCTCCGAGGCGCCCGAGGGCTTCACCGTGCTCGCGAGCACCGCGGACACCCCGGTCGCGGCCTTCGAGAACGTCGACAAGCAGCTTGCGGGCGTGCAGTGGCACCCCGAGGTTCTCCACTCCGAGCACGGCCAGCAGGTGCTCGAGCACTTCCTGTGGGACATCGCGCAGTGCCGTCAGACGTGGACCATCGGCAACATCGCCGAGGACCAGATCGAGCGGGTCCGCGAGCAGATCGGCGACCACCGCGCCATCTGCGCGCTCTCCGGCGGCGTCGACTCCGCGGTCGCGGCCGCCATCGTCGCCAAGGCCATCGGTGACCGGCTGACCTGCGTCTACGTCGACCACGGCCTGATGCGCAAGAACGAGTCGGTCGCGATCGAGAAGGCGTTCCGGGAGTCGACCGGCGCCGAGCTGAAGATCGTCGACGCCGAGAAGGAGTTCCTCGACGCGCTCGCCGGGGTCACCGACCCGGAGGAGAAGCGCAAGATCATCGGGCGCGAGTTCATCCGCTGCTTCGAGCGCGCCGAGGTCGAGATCCTCGGTGACTCGGACGAGAAGGTCGCCTTCCTCGTCCAGGGCACCCTCTACCCCGATGTCGTCGAGTCCGGCGGCGGTGCCGGCACCTCCAACATCAAGTCCCACCACAACGTCGGCGGCCTCCCCGAGGACCTCGAGTTCGAGCTGGTCGAGCCGCTGCGTGAGCTCTTCAAGGACGAGGTGCGCGCCGTCGGGTCCCAGCTCGGCCTGCCCGACGAGATCGTCCAGCGCCAGCCGTTCCCCGGCCCCGGCCTCGGCATCCGCATCATCGGCGAGGTCACCAAGGAGCGGCTCGACATCCTCCGCGAGGCCGACGCGATCGCCCGCGAGGAGATGACCCGCGCCGGCCTCGACCGCGACATCTGGCAGATGCCGGTCGTGCTGCTCGCCGACGTCCGCTCCGTCGGCGTCCAGGGCGACGGCCGCACCTACGGTCACCCCGTCGTGCTCCGTCCGGTCACCTCCGAGGACGCGATGACCGCCGACTGGGCCCGGCTTCCCTACGAGGTCATGGAGCGCATCTCCACCCGGATCACCAACGAGGTGAGCGAGATCAACCGGGTCACCGTCGACATCACCTCGAAGCCGCCGGGCACCATCGAGTGGGAATGATTCGTCGATGGGTCCCGGCCGTGGACAATGTCGTCCATGACTGAGCCGGACCTCGCTCGACGACTCCTCGACGCCCATGTCGCCCACGAGATGGCGGCGATCCGCGGCGTACGCTTCCTCGATCTCGTCACCGGCGAGATCGACTTCGCGCTGCGTGCCGCCAGCGACCTGACGCTCGACCAGGTCATGCCGCGCGACCTGATCAAGGAGGTCGCGCTGAAGTACGTCAGCACCTTCCGGCTCCCGGGCGCGATCCCGGAGGTCGCCGGGGCGCTCGCGACCAGACTCAGGGCGCACCCCGCCAACGACACCCCACTGGGCAAGGTGGTCAGCCGGCCGCGGGTCGCGGAGCTGGTCGATGCCCTCGTCGAGATGCGTACGCTGCGCCAGCAGGTCTTGCGCAGCCTCGCCGACAACTCGGGGATCCAGGCCGGCGTCGGCACCCTGATGCGCGGCACGGCCCGGGGTGCCGTCGACACCGGCCGCAGGCTGGCGGACAACCTTCCGGGTGGCGCGTTGGGCTTCTCGATCGCCGAGCGCGTCGCGGGCCGGATGGCGGACACGGTCAAGGGCACGCCGGTCGGCGCGGCCGTCGACCAGAGCGCCCGCGAGCTCGCCGAGCGGGGAGCCGGGGCGCTGCTCGGCTACCTCTCCGACACCGCGGCCAGCTCGGTCACCGACGAGGAGGTGCGCGACGCCCTGCTGGAGGTCTGGGACGCGCTCGCGACCCGTCCGGTGCGCGAGCTCGCCGATCTGATCGACGACGAGCAGCTGGTCGCGCTCTTCGTCGGGCTCTACCAGGTCTGGCTCGATGTCCGGGACTCCGACTATCTGCAGGCTCTGGTCGACACGGGCGTCGACTTCTTCTTCGACACCTACGGGAGCTTCACCCTCGACCGGCTCCTGGAGGAGTGGGGTCTGGGCCGCGACGACCTGGTCGAGGAGGCTCTCCGCTTCGGGCCGCCGGTCATCGAGGCGCTGGCCGAGGCGGGCGTCCTCGAGCAGCTGGTCCGGCGCCGGCTGAGGAGCTTCTACGACTCCGCGGAGGCTCGGGCTGTCCTGGGGTGACGCGGTGTGCGGGGCCGCCGGGGTGGGTACCGGATCCCGAGCAGTCGATCAGGCAGGAGGCACGACATGGCCGAGACGATCATCGACGACAGGCTCTGGGAGAACTTCCACCGCGCGGTGAACATGACCTCGCGCGACCTGCGGAAGTGGCTCGCCGTGCAGGGCGCGGGGGAGACCACCGAGATCGAGCCGGACCGCGCCGGCAGCGAGCTCGGCCACCGGGTCGCCGACATCCTGGGCAAGCGCCGCTCCGACCTGACTCCTGACGACGTGGACGTGATGCGCCGGGTGGTCGACAAGGTCACCGACCTGCGCGGCGGCGATACCGGCCAGTGGGAGCCGACCGCGGGCGACGCGCACTGGCGGCGCCGGCTGATGAACATCGGTCACGACCCGCTGGGCTCGTGAGCTCGTGAGTGCTGCAGAGTGGGTGCCGGAGTCGCCGAGCCTGGCCGACCTGCGCGGCGCCGTCCAGAAGTGCCGTGGCTGCGAGCTCTACCGTGACACCACGCAGGGAGTGATGGGCCAGGGCCCGACGCCGGCCCCGCTGATGCTGCTGGGCGAGCAGCCCGGCGACCGGGAGGACCGCGAGGGCGAGCCGTTCGTCGGGCCGGCGGGCGACATCCTCCACGAGGCGCTCGCGGACGCCGGGATCGATCCGGAGGCGGCGTACACCACGAACGTGGTCAAGCACTTCCGCCACCGCCTCTCGGGCAAGCGCCGGATCCACCAGTCGCCCACCAGCAAGCAGGTCGGCGCGTGCGCGCCGTGGCTGGCGGCCGAGCTGGACCTGGTACGTCCCACCGGGGTCGTCCTGCTCGGCGGCACCGCCGGCAAGGCGCTGTTCGGCTCGTCGTTCCGGGTCGGCGAGGCTCGCGGCCACCTCCTCGAGTGGCCCGAGGCCATCGCGACGCCCACCCTCGACCCCTGGGTCCTCGCGACCACCCACCCGTCGGCCGTCCTCCGGGCGGAGGACGAGAGGCAGGCGACGTACGACGGTCTGGTCGCGGACCTGAAGGTCGCCGCCAAGGCCTTGGAAAAATAGTCGACAGGCGATGTCGAGAACGTAGGTGCAGGCTCGACGCGTGGGTAAGCGCATCACCAACCCACCTTCGAGGAGATCGAGATGAGCACCAACGCACGACGAGCCGGCTGGGTCATCACCGTCCTGGTCACCCTGTTCCTGGGCTTCGACATCGTCACGCACCTGCTGCGGGTCGAGCCGGTCATGGACTTCAACGACAAGATCGGCGCGCCGGGCTGGTTCCCGGTCGTCTGCGGCGTCGTCCTCGGCCTGTCGCTGATCGCGTACCACGTACCGGCCACCCGGGCGATGGGGACGGTGCTGATCACTGCCTACCTCGGCGGCGCGGTCACCGTGAACCTGGTCTTCGGGCAGCCCGCCTTCAACACCGTCTTCGCCATCGCGACCGCCGTCCTCGTCTGGGCCGGTGCCTGGCCCCGCGACGAGCGCCTGCGTGCCCTGGTCGCCGCCTGAACCCTCGCCGAGTCGGCTCGTCTTGAGCG